>WHTT01000007.1:0-56714 GCA_009377605.1 Luteitalea sp. | reverse complement strand
CCATCCGCAATACGGACAGCTCCCACGTCATGACGGGATTCGAATTGAGTCAGTTCGCGTTGATCCGTGGCCGCGCGTTCGTGGGCTACCGTCGATTGACCGCGGCTGGCGGAGGGACGTTGCCGGCGTTCTCTGGGGTCACCGCGGACATCGATGTTGCATATACGGCACCCACGGAAACACGCATCAGTCTCGGCGTCGCGAGCGACGTGGACTATTCCTTCGAGTTCGCCTACCCGTACTACGTTCAAACGGGTTGGACGATCTCGGTTGTGCAGCGTGTCACCAGTCGTTGGGACGTGGTGCTGCGGGGTGGTCACGACCGCCTGGGCTACCGCGGAGAGAGCGAGGCCCTACCGGGCCAGCGTGTCGACTTCGTCGACCACATCGGTGGAGGGGTTGGCTATCAACTCGGGCAGGACACGCGTCTTGGCTTCGATGTGCTGTCGTATCATCGAAGAACGGATTTGCCCGATCGCGGTTACAGGGCCATTCGCTCAGGCTTGTCGGTGACTTATGGGTTCTAGCAGACTGCGGCCCCCGGCCGCACTCCCCGACGCTCACGCGAGAACTCGAAACCTGACCCAATTCGTCACGTTTCTCGTTCTCAAGGGTTCTCGTGGCGCTGGGTCCAGACGAAGACACATCGGACGGCTCGTGATACTCGTACTGTCGCTGCTCACCTACGTCGCGGTCGGCGCCTGGAGCGAGCTCGCAATCGAACCGCTTCAGGCCAAACTGCAGCAGCCCGGCGCACCGCAGCCGGAGCCGTCGCAGCCCACGCCATCGGCGCCGCCACCCGCAGAGCCGAGCCCGCCGCAACCAAGCTGGCCCCAGCCCAGCCAGCCAGCGCCGAGCCCGCTGCCAGGCCAGGCCGAGCCGAGCCAACCCGCACCAGGTCCGGCCCAGCAGGCCGTGGTGGGCCCCACACCGTCACTACCAGTCGGCTACACGATCGGCGCGTCGGATGTGCTCGCGATTACGGTCTGGGACCAGGCCGACCTTGGCGGACGGTTCGTGGTCGACGGAGACGGCACGTTCATGTTTCCCTACATCGGCCGCGTGAAGGCGGGTGGATTGAGGCTCCAGGAGCTCGAAACGGAGCTCAAACGCCGGCTCAAGGAAGGGTACTTCAAGGACCCGCAACTGACGGTGGTCGTGGAGCAATACCAGAGCCAGCGGCTCTACATCGTCGGCGAGGTGAGAAACCCCGGGACCTATCCGCTAACAGGGAACATGACCTTAATCGAGGCCGTGGCGCGCGCGGGCTCGACGTTACCAACGGCGAGCTACGAGGCGCTCGTCGTGCGAAACCCGAACGGCAAGAAAGCCGAAGGTCCCGTCCTCCCGGATGAGGCCGGCGGGGGAAACGTCGTACGTGTGAACCTCAAGGCCTTGCAGAGCGGCGCGCCCGACGAGAACGTGCAGCTGCGAAACGGTGACACGATCTTTGTCCCCCGCGCGGAGACCGTGTACGTGTTCGGACAGGTCAATAGCCCTGGCTCGTACGCGATCACCCAGGGCACCACCGTTCTGCAGGCACTCTCGCTCGCGGGCGGTGTGACCGATCGTGGCGCAACGGGTCGCATCAAAATCATGCGTATCGTCGACGGAGAGGAAGCAGAGGTATCGGCCGAGCTCACGGACGCGGTCCAGGCCGGCGACACCATTATTGTGCCCGAAAGGTTCTTCTAGATGGATCCCATCCCACCGCTTTCAGATCGCTACGGCTCGGAACGATCTGCGCCGAGCCAGCCCGCCGTGGACGGCAAGACCCTGCCGCCGCCGCCCGACGCGACCGGCGCGCCCGACGTGCGCCGGGCTGGCGGGTACCCCGACAGCGCGTACGGCGTTTCCGTCGACGGCGCGACGGCCGGTGTCGGTGGCCGTCTGCTCGAGTACCTTCGGATTCTCCACAAGCGCCGCCGGATGGCCATTACGGCGTTCGTGGTGATCTTTGGTGGCATCACGCTCTACACGTTCACCGCGACGCCTCTCTACGAGGCAAACGCACAAGTGCTCATCGAGAGCGAGCTGGCCAACGTCGTCCAGTTCGAGGAGGTCCTCGACCAGGAGCGGCAGACGGACGACTACTATCAGACGCAGTACCGTATCCTCCAGAGTCGAGCGGTGGCGCGCCACACGATCGATGCGCTCGAGCTCTGGGACCACGGGCTGCTCGCACCAAGGGCGGACGACCAAGGGTTCAGCGTCGCGAGCGTGACCGCAACGGTGACCGGCTGGGTGCAGCGCCTCGTGACTGGTACGGGGTCCAACGCCAGCGAGCCGGCGGACGAAGGCGAGAGTCTGGCCCAGTCCGAGGTCATTGACACGTTTCTCGGGCATCTCAGAATCACCCCCATTCGTAACAGCCGTCTGGTCGACGTCGTCTTCGTCTCGCCGGATCCACGGCTCTCGGCCCGCGTTGCGAACGCGCACGCCCAGCAGTACATGGAACAGAATCTCGAATACAAGTTGTCCGCGGCGAAGGAGGCGGCCGACTGGCTCAACCAGCGCGCAGGCGAGCAGGGCAAGCTGGTTGAAACGAGCGAGCAGGCCCTCCAGGCATATCGCGAGAAAACCGACTCCATCTCACTGGAGGACCGCCAGAACATTGTCGTGCAGCGTCTCGGGGAGCTGAACGCCGCGCTCACTCGGGCACGGACGGAGCGGATCCAGAAGGAGACCGCCTACAAGCAATTGGAGGCCATCCAAGACGATCCGGAGGCGCTCGATACGTTCCCGGCCATCCTGGGAAATGCCTTCATTCAGCAGCTCAAGGGTCAGCTCGCGGATCTTCAGCGCCAGCGTGCGCAGATGGCCGAACGGCTCGGCGAGCGCCATCCCGAGATGGTCAATGCCCAGACAGCGATTGCGAGCACCGAGCAGCGGATCCGGACGGAGGTTCAGAAGGTGGTGCAGGCGGTCAGGAACGAGTATCAAGCCGCCGTGACGCAGGAGCAAACGGTCAGCGCCGCGCTCGATGAGCAGAAGAGCGAAGCCATGAAGCTCAACGAGGCGAGTATCGAGTACGGGGCACTTCAACGGTCCGCCGAGAGCAACCGCGGCATGTTCCAGGGGCTCCTCCAGCGGACACTCGAGACCGATATCAGCTCGCAGCTCAGAACCAACAACGTGAGGGTCGTGGATCAGGCCACGACACCGCGGCGCCCTTCGTCGCCACGGCCACTGGTCAATCTCGTGGGTGGCTTGATTGGCGGGCTGGTCTTTGCATTCGGTCTCACGTTCTTGACGGAATCCCTGGACAGCCGGGTCAAGTCTCCCGAGGAGATCAAAGCGGATCTTGGCATTCCCTTTCTCGGCATCGTGCCGATCGTCTCCGCGGCTGCACCAGAGGGTCCGCTGCTCAGCCAGGAAAAGGTGCCACACGACTTTGCGGAAGCCATCCGGGGCGTTCGGACCAATGTGCTCTTCTCGGTGGTGGAGGACGGTTGTAAGTCGATCGTGATCACGAGCACTGGCCCCAGAGAAGGCAAGACGGTCGTCGCTGCCAGTCTCGCGCTGGCCGTGGCTCAAGCAGGACAGCGTGTCTTGCTCACGGACTGCGACATGCGTCGACCCAGGATTCACGAGCTTCTCGACATTCCACAGGAGCCCGGCCTCTCGAACGTCATGGTCGGCGAGGTGCGACCAGACGAAGCCGTGCGTCAAATGGCGGCCGCCAATATTTGGGCCCTGCCGGCGGGCAAGCTCCCGCCGAATCCCGCGGAGCTCCTCGGGTCCGCTCGGTTCGCGCAGTTCCTTGCCGAGCTCAAGCAACACTTCGACTGGATCATCCTCGACTCACCTCCGGTGCTGGCGGTCACTGACGCCTCGGTTCTGGCGCATCAAGCCACTGGCGTTCTGTTCGTCATCGGTGCGGAGATGACAGGCCGCGGCGCTGCCAAGGCCGCGCTCGAACAGCTCGATGCGGTCAAGGCTCGCCACTTCGGAGCAGTTCTGAACAAGGTCGATCTCCGCAGGAACAGCTACTACTACTCGCATTACTATCGGCGCGAGTACGAGTCCTACTATCGGGAACCTCGTTCCTGATCCCAGTTTCCCGCTCTGACGCCAGCACGCGAGCATAGCGTGGTTGCCCGACGAGAACGATTGAGAATCGTCCACATTACAACCGTGCCCCAATCGCTGCGTTTCCTTGGCGGCCAGGTCGGGTTCATGAAGGCGCAAGGCTTCGATATCGCCGCGATTTCCTCGCCGGGACCAGAGCTGGACCAGTTCGGAGAACAGGAAGAGGTTCCGGTGCATGCGGTGTCGATGCCGCGCCAGATCGCGCCACTGTCGGATCTGCGGGCCGTTGCACGCATCACGAGCTGGCTGCGCCGGTACCGCGCCGACATTGTCCACGCGCACACCCCAAAGGGTGGCCTGCTGGGTCTGATCAGCGCGGTGCTGACGCGGGTGCCGGTACGCTTCTATCACATGCGGGGCTTGCCTTTCGTGACAGCCGCCGGCTGGCAGCGCCAGTTGCTGAAGTGGACGGAGCGGACTTCGTGCCTGCTGGCGCATCGAGTCTTCTGCGTCAGCCGCTCACTCCGCGAGGTCGCAATCGCGGAGGGAATTTGTGCCGCTTCCAAGATTGTTGTCTTGCACCATGGCGGCAACGGCGTCGATGCCAGCGCTCGTTTCAATCCGGCTCGCGCGCCATCGCGCGTCGCGGTCCGACAACGCCATGACATTCCCGGTGAGGCCCTGGTCATTGGATTCGTCGGGCGGTTGGTGCGAGACAAAGGCATCGTCGAGCTCGCCGACGCGTGGCAGGAGCTCCGTTGCCGCCATGCTCATCTTCATCTCTTGGTGGTGGGGCGCTTGGAATCGAGCGAGCCCGTGTCCCACGATATCGTCTCGCGTCTCCAGGAAGACGCGCGGGTCCACCTGGTGGGCTACGCGGACTCCGCCTCTCTCTATCCGGCAATGGATCTCGTCGTCCTCCCCACGTACCGGGAAGGCCTTCCCAACGTACTCCTGGAGGCCGCCGCGATGAAACTGCCTACCGTGGCAACGCATATTCCCGGCTGCGTGGATGCGGTGGTCGACGACGTAACGGGCACGCTGGTACCGGTCCGGGACGTGGCGCGCTTGACGGCGGCAATCGAGCGTTACATCACGGATGACGATCGACGCCAGACGCACGGCCGAGCCGGTCGTGAGCGCGTCCTCCGTGACTTTCAGCCGGAGGCAATCTGGAAGGCCTTGGCGCAAGAGTACATGCGATTCACGCAGACTACGGATGACGCCGTATCAACACCTGAACTTGCTCCTCCACTATGAGCGAGCGCTCACGCTCCGATCGATCATTCGAGACACCATACGTCCTGGGGCGAAGGTGCTAGATGCTGGCTGCGGAGTAGGCCTACTGGCCATGTGGGCCATCGATGCGGGTGCAGACCGTGTCGTTGGTGTCGATGTGGACACGCTCGCACTCGCCCGGAGATTGGCTTCGGAGAACGGCATGGCGTCGCGTCTCCAGTTCGTGGAGGCGGATCTCTGGGACTTCGATCTGCCGGCAGAGCGCAATACCTTCGATGTGATTCTGGCCATGGTCTACTTGAACGATCCGCGCCGGGATGACCGCCAGACCAAGCTGGTGTTCCGACTCAAAGAGAGGTTCCTGGCGAACGGCGGCTGTGTCGTGCCGAATCGTGTGCGCTACTACGCGCGTGCGTGTGAGTGGCCCCAACAGGATCACAAGACTCGACAAGCGCGCCTTCGAGCCGACATTGCGGACCTGGAGGGGCGGTACGACCTCAGATTTCAGGGGTTGTGCGAAGCCGTCACCGCAGAGCCATGGAAACCGCAGTTTCCCGTGCGCGACCGAGACGGTCGACTCGACCTGAGCCAGGCGCGGCTCTTGTCGGATCCCGAGCCAGTCGCTGACATCGATTACGGGAAAGCCGGCGCTCCATCGGTCAGTGGGCTCGAGATCCAGAGCGGCGCGCCGGGTATGTTCAACACGATTGTCTGGACTCAGGAGCTCTGGTTCGATGAGCAACTCATCTTCTCGAACGAGTCTGTCTCCTGGATCGTGAATCCGCAACTGGTCCGCGCAGGCTCGACGTACACGGTCCGGCTGGACGGGCAGTGGGAGGAACGCAACTTGGCAAGGCTCGTCGAGGAACGATGAGGGAATCCCGCTCACGCGGCGCTCAACTCGTCGTCAAGCACGGCTTCGATCGAGTACTCGCCCTGATCGCGTTGATCCCGCTCTCGCCACTCTTCGCGGTCATTGCAGTCCTCATCAAGACGGAGGATCGGGGCCCTGTGTTGTTTGTCGCCGAACGCGCTGGCGCTGGGGGTCGCCCCTTCCGCGTGTACAAGTTCCGATCAATGATTCCGGACGCCGATGCGTATTTGGATAACGACGGGCGGCCCGTCAAGCCACGCGTCACGCGTATCGGTAGGTTCCTTCGCCGTTGGAGCCTCGACGAGCTCCCGCAGCTCATCAACGTCTTGAAAGGCGAGATGACACTGGTGGGACCGCGCCCAGTGCCCCTTGATTATGCGGCGCGGATGAATCCCTCTCAGCAGCAGCGTTTCGAGATGCGACCAGGGATCACCGGCCTCGCCCAGGTGCGTGGGCGACACAGCCTCACCTGGTCGCAACGCGTCGAGCTGGACGTCCACTATGTGCGTCACTACAGTCTCGCCATGGATCTCGGCATCCTCGCTCGAACGCTGACAACCGTGCTTGACAGTAGCACCCTCATCGAGCGAGGCGATCCGAGAAAGGTGGACCTTGGCTAACGCGCCGGCCGCTGCCGTGCAACCTGACGCGACTGTGCTGGCCATGGTCGCGGCGAGCCATGGTTCGCCGTTCTACGTCGCAGATACGGGGCGCCTTCGCGCGAATATGTCTGCGCTTCTCGCATCATTCCGGAGCTACTACCCGAGGACCTCCGTCGGCTACTCGTACAAGACAAACTATCTGCCGGCGTTCATCCGCTTGGCACACGACCTCGGGGCGTACTCGGAGGTCGTATCACGGGTAGAGCTCGACCTCGCCATGGCCCTCGGTATCCCAGGGAGCAAAATCATCTTCAATGGGCCCGTGAAGACCGCTCCAGACTTGGAGTTGGCGCTCCACGCCGGCGCGCGTGTGAACATCGACTCGCTCGCCGAGGCACGCCTCGTAGCGGAGATCGCAAGAGACGCCAGAACCGATTTCTCGGTGGGCGTGCGCTGCAATCTCGGCCGGCTCACACCGCGTTCACGATTCGGCGTGGACCTGGACGCTGCCGACGGACAGGCCGTCGTGAAGACGCTGGACGCGTGTCCAAATGTGCAAATCGTTGGTCTCCATTGTCACTATTCGGGAGATCGGAGCGCTCCGCGATATCAGGACCGGATGCGGCAAATGGCTCACTTGCACGCCTCGGTATTGGGAGGACGTCCCCTCGACTTCCTGAATATCGGTGGCGGCTTCAGCAGCCGAATGAGCCATGAGCTCGCCGCTCAGTTCCCCACACCGCCGTCCAGCTTTGCTGACTACGCGGCATCCGTTGGCGGCCAAATGGCCGAGGCGTACGGTGCTGAAGGCCCCATGCTCATTCTCGAGCCCGGCATGGGCGTTCTCGCCGACACGATGACCCTGGTCACCCGTGTTCAGGCTGTCAAGCGCCTGCAAGACCGCAGTCTCGCCGTGGTCGACGGCTCGGTCTTCAACGTCAAGCCTCTACGTGGCAGTGTCAACCTTCCGATCACTGTCATGCCGGCATCCTCGAGCTCGGATGCAAGCGTTGCGGGCATGGTCGATGTCGTCGGGCATACCTGCATGGAGATCGACGTCCTCCATACGGGCTACGCAGGGACGATCGCCGAGGGCGACTGGGTGATCGTTGAGAACGTCGGCGCCTATAGCAATGTCTTGAATGCCCCTTTCATCCGAGGGACTCCGGCTATCGTGGAGCTTCGTGGCGACGAAGTCCGCCTCCTCCGTCGCGGCTCTACGCTGTCTGACTTGCTCGCAAACTATTCGGTGGACGCGTGAACCTCCTCTTTTCCTGTATCGGGAAGCGCGGCTACATCGCGGACTTCTTCCGGCGGCACCTCGCCCCAGGCGATCGGATCATTGGAACCGGGAACACGCGATGGACACCGGGCTTCCGCGCCTGCGATGCCGCCTTCTTGATGCCGGACATCGTCGATGAGCGCTATCTGCCGGCGATGCTCGAGCTCTGCGAGCAGGAGCACGTCGATGCCGTCCTTTCGTTCTCCGACCCTGATGTGTATCGACTCTCACGGATTCGCGGGCAGCTGGAAGCTCTGCGCATCGTGCCGTTCATCCCAACGGCGGAGGTCGCAGAGATCACCTACGACAAATACCGGACCTTCCAGTTCCTCTCGAGCAATGGCATCGCCACGCCGAGGACGGCGTTGACCATTGCGGAAGCACGAGACTTCAGGTTTCCGCTGTTCGTAAAACCTCGATGCGGGTCTGGAAGCTATCAGACGTCCCTCGCACGAGATGACCGTGAGCTGGAGGCATTCTTCAACTATGCGCCAGACATGATCATTCAAGAGCAAGCGATCGGCGAGGAGTTCGACATCGAAGTCTGTGGTGATCTCGACGGTTCTCCTTTGGCGCTGTGCACGTGGCGGAAGGTGCAATCACGCCTTGGTGAGACAGAGGCGGCTCAGACATTCCGCGATCCGGACGTGCTGGACTTCGGGATCCGATTGGCCCGCCTGTTACGTGTGGCTGGCCCCATGGACGTCGACCTGGTCCGCACACACGAGTCACTGGTTGTCCTCGAAGCCAATACAAGGTTCGGCGGCGGTTACCCCGTCTCGCATCTTGCGGGAGCCGACTTTCCTCGCATCTTGATCGACCTGGTCAAGGGCAAGCGCCCGGAGCTGGACCTGTCCTTCGCCGCAAATGTCGTCATGATGAAGCGACTGGACATCATCGGTGGCCCTCAGGAACCGTTCTTCGAGCAGGAGCTTCGATTGGTCCACGAAGGCGTGGAAAAGCTTTAGCGAGGCGTTGGCTATGGTCAAGCGAACGACCGAGTTCGCTGCACACTCGCAGCAGGAACAAACGCTTCACACGCTCAACCGGCTGTTGGGGCACGCCGAGATGGAGGCGGTTCGCGAACAGGCGCGCACACCTCAACGGCCCACGGTCTTCATCGTCGGCGCACCTCGGAGTGGAACGACGCTGGCGTTGCAGTGGCTCGCTGCGTCACAGCGCTTTGCCTACCCGAGTAACCTGCTCGCTCGATTCTTCGGCGCGCCATACATGGGCAGTCGGATCCAACAGCTCCTCACCGATCCGGCAATGGACTATCGCGACGAGCTGCTTGCCGCCGGCCGGGAAGATTGTGAGTGGGTCTCCGACGTGGGCAAGACACGGGGCATGCTGCAGCCGCACGAGTTCTCGTACTATTGGCGCCGTTTCTTTCCCATTGATCAAGCGAGGAAATTGACCGATGCAGAGCTGGAGGCGTCGGATGCCGCAGGTTTCGCCGCAGGCTGGGCGTCGATCGAAGCGGTCTTCGACAAGCCGGTGGCAGCCAAGGGGATTCTGCTGCAATACAATCTCGTACAGCTGGCGGAGTGGTTGCCCCTGGCAATTTTCATCCACACGCGACGCGAGCCCTTCCACAACATACGGTCCCTTTTGAATGCCCGCGAGAGGGTCTACGGGACAAAGACGGCGTGGTTTTCCGTTCGTCCCCCGGAATTCGAGTGGCTGCAGCACGAAGATCCCTACACGCAGGTCGCGGGTCAGGTGCTCTTCACGAACGAATCGATTTCACAGGAGCTCGCCCTTCTACCGACGCAAAGAGCTATACAGGTCGACTACGAGGCGTTTTGTCAACATCCCGGCGAAGTATGGTCGCGGCTTCAAGCGTCATTCGAGGCACTTGGCTTCGAGTTAAGAGGGAATTACGACGGGCCCCCGTCCTTTCAGTGCACGAACGAGGCATTGCTGAGCCGCGAGGAAGAGCGCCGAATCTGTGGGGCGTACGATCGGCTCGCTTCTCGCCGAGCCGATCAACCGAGCCACGATCAGATCGTGCGTAGCGCAGGCCTTTAGGCGTACCCAGAAGTAATGCGAATCTCCATGTCCTCGCCGGACATCACGCAGGCTGAGATCGATGCAGTCCTCGACGTGCTCCGAGGAACGCATCTCAGCATTGGTCCCCGAATTCGTGGGTTCGAGGAGGCAGTGGCGGCCCTGGTCGGTGTCCGCCGGGCAGTCGGCGTCGCGAGTGGCACGGCTGGGCTCCACTTGTGCATGCTTGCCGCGGACGTTCGAGATGGCGACATTGTCATCACCTCACCGTTCTCCTTCGTCGCGTCCGCAAATGTCGCTCTGTACGAGCGTGCGATTCCCGTGTTCGTGGACGTCGATGCGCGGACTGGTAATATCGACGCGCAGCTCGTCGCCCAGGCTGTCAGTGATCTGGTGGGCGGCGGACGCGCGGGGGACCACTGGCTCCCCCCGTCGATGCGGGGTAGCGCCCGTCCACGCGGCCACGTCAGGGTGTTGCTGCCTGTCCACGCCTTCGGCCAGCCGGCCGACATGGACCCCTTACTCCAGACGGCGCAGCACGTCGGTCTACGCGTCATCGAGGACGCGTGCGAAGCCATTGGCGCCGAATACAAGGGGCGCAAGGTGGGCAGCCTAGGCGACGCCGGGGTCTTTGCCTTCTATCCCAACAAGCAAATGACGACTGGTGAAGGCGGCATGATCGTCACGCGACACGCTGAGTGGGGACCACTCTTTGCCTCACTCCGCAATCAGGGTCGCGACGTGTTCGATGGCTGGCTCACCCATTCGCGGCTCGGATTCAACTACCGCCTGGACGAGATGAGCGCGGCGCTCGGTGTCGCGCAGCTGCATCGCCTCGACGAGCTCTTGGAGAAGCGGGCAAGGGTCGCCAAGTGGTACAGCGACCGTCTTGGCGAACACCCGCTCCTCGAGCTACCGGCGCCCGTCTCGACGACCACGCGTATGTCGTGGTTCGTCTATGTCGTTCGCGTCCCCACCACGGTCGATCGAGATCAGCTCATCCTTGACCTCGAACGCGACGGCATTCCTGCACGGCCGTACTTCTCCCCTATTCACCTTCAGCCGTTCTACCGGGAATCCTTTGGTTACCGGGAAGGACAGTACCCAATCACCGAAGACCTTGGCAAACGGTCATTGGCGCTGCCGTTTTCGAGTGTCATGACGGAACAACAGGTCGATGAAGTGTGTCAGGCCCTAGGACACCACCTGTCCGCCAGCACCACGTAGGGACGCCTCACCGAGGCGCCGGTCGGCGCCTTGCCGAGGTGTCCCGACGGCATCGTTCGACGTCATCAGCTCCTCCTGCCCATGCGAGCCTTCGTACGCGCGATACACCGGCCGTTGTCGGTCCTGTTGCACCTCTCCGCGATCGTGTTCGCCAACTACGCCGCATTCTGGCTGAGGTTCGACGGCGCGATTCCCGAGGCGCACTACACCAACTGGATTCGCTTTCTCCCCTACTTGATCGCGATTCGCGCGTTCGTCTTCGTGCCGATGCGCATGTTCGAGGGGCTCTGGCGATATACGAGCCTATGGGATCTGCGGAATATCATTCTCGCTGTTGGATCGAGTAGCGTGCTCTTCTATCTCCTGCTGCACCAAGTGATGGAGGTCACGGCGTATCCCCGGTCCGTCTTCGTGCTCGACATGCTGCTGCTCATCTGCATGATGACCGGCATGCGCCTCAGCCGTCGGATCTATCGGGAGCTTCAACACACACCGAAGGAACATCGCGTGCTGATTTATGGCGCAGGTGATGCCGGTGAGCTGCTCGTCCGAGACATGCGGCATGATCCAGCCTACCCATGCGAGCCTGTCGCATTTGCGGATGATGATCCGGGCAAGCGTGGAGAGAGTATCCACGGCATCCCCGTGCTGGGCGGCCGTGACGATCTCGACGAGATTATTGCCGCCGCTCGTCCCCATGAGGTCGTGATCGCGATTCCACGCGCCGATCCACGCACGATTCGCACTATCGTGCGAGCGCTCGAGCCGTTCAAGCTGCCCATCAAAACACTCCCCCGCATGCGCGACATCGTCGACGGGCGCGTCCAAGTGAGTCATATCCGCAGTCTGGTGGTCGAAGATCTGCTCTCGCGTGCGGCCGTGGATCTGGATACCCAGCGTGTGCAACACCTCTTGCACGCCAAGCGCGTCCTGGTCACCGGGGCCGGTGGCTCCATAGGCTCGGAGCTGTGCCGCCAGATCGTGGCGGCCCGACCGGCGCAGCTCGTCCTGCTCGACCGTTACGAGAACAGCCTCCACGCAATCCACGGTGAGCTCATTGGGTCCGGACCGTCTCTACAGCTGACCCCGGCGATCGCAGACATCACCGACGCACACCGGCTGGCGCACGTGTTCGCGGAGCACCGGCCCCAGATTGTGTTCCACGCAGCGGCGCACAAGCACGTACCGCTGATGGAAGATAACCCGTGTGAGGCCGTCAAGAACAATGTGCGTGGCACCCGCTTGGTGGTGGAAAGCGCCGTGCGTTGGGGTGTAGACCGCTTCGTGTTGATCTCGACCGACAAGGCGGTCAACCCCAGCAGCGTGATGGGCGCCACCAAGCGCGTGGCTGAGCTGATTGTTCAATCCGCGCAAGCCGGTACCACGAAACGTTTCGTCACCGTTCGCTTCGGCAACGTTCTAGCCAGCAACGGCAGCGTGGTGCCCCACTTCTTGGCACAGATCAAGGCTGGTGGTCCGGTGACCGTGACGCATCCTGACATGCGGCGCTACTTCATGCTCATTCCGGAGGCCGTACAGCTTGTCCTTCACGCTGCCGCGCTGGAGGCCGGCTCGATTTACGTGTTGGACATGGGCGATCAGATCAGGGTGGCAGACATGGCGCGCGATCTCATTCGGCTCGCCGGGTTCGTACCCGACGAGGACATTCAGATCGTGTTCACAGGGGTTCGGCCCGGTGAGAAGCTCGAGGAAGAGCTGCTCGGCCCTGACGAGGTCGCGGAAGCATGTGAGGTCGATAGCATCCATCGCGTCCGGTGCGGCGCGGGTGTTGCGTCAGCGCGCTTGAATGGTGAAGTCACACTGCTGGAGCGATTCGCCCTGGAGGACGATACGCCAGGCGTTCTCGAGACGCTCCGCCTCGTCGTGCCATCCTTTACGCCGAGGACCGACATTGCAGAGCGCGCCGGCGGTGGGGTCATCGCATGAACAGCTTGATCGAGCGGCGAGGTGCTAGCACGGCGTGGCTCGTGGCGCTCGTTCTCACGCTGGCGTGGGGAGCGCTGGCATTTGGAGCCGTCTATCCGTGGGCCTATCGCCCCCTTGTGCTCGCCACAGCCGTGTGCGGCTTATGGGGGCTCCTACAAGCTTCGGCACCTATCCGATGGAGCCTGGTGGGAGGGTTGGGGTGCGTACTGCTCGCCATCCTCGTGCAGCTCGCGCCCCTGCGCTGGCAAGTCCTCGAAATCCTGAGCCCAGGAGCGCACGCCGTGCTCATGCAGTACGACCTGACCTATCGCCTGGGCGTCGCGAGCAGCGCAGAGGTCTATCATGCGCTCAGCATTCGTCCCGACCAGACCGAGAGGGCGCTCAGTTTCCTTCTCGGCCTTGGTCTGCTGCTGCTCGGAACCACTAGTGGGCTCTCGCGTTCAACGCTCAGGCGGCTCGTGCTGAGTATTGCCATGCTAGGTGCAGCACTCGCCATCATCGCGATCGTTCAAAAGGCGACGTACACTGGAAGGATTTACGGCTTCTGGATGCCGCTCGAAGGGAGAAATCCGTTCGGACCGTTCGTCAATCGGAACCACTTTGCCGGCTGGATGCTGATGGCCCTGCCATTGACGATGGGACACCTCCTTGGATTGCTGAGCCGCACGCTCCCCCGTGAAAGGCTCGCTGCGCGAGAGCGCTTCCTTTGGCTCTCAACGCCTGAAGGCAGCAGAGTGGTGCTCGTCAGTTTTGCCGTCGTCGCGATGGGCTTGTCGCTCGTGTTGACCCTCTCTCGCTCCGGTGTCGCGGCGTTTGCGTGTGCAGTGCTCGTCACCATCGTCATGATCGCGCGTCGGCAGCCCGCGCCGGCGCGACGCTCGATTCGACTGGCGTATATGGCGGGACTCATCGCCACCATCGTGAGCTGGGCGGGTATCGATGGGATCGCCGCACGGTTCGCGCAGGCGGACACGGCTTCTATCAGTGGCCGTCTGGCCATCTGGGGTGATACGCTGACGATGTTGCGTGATTTCGTCTGGACCGGGACGGGTCTTGCGACGTTCAGCGCGGCGAACATCTTCTACCAGCGGGCCATGGCGGACAACAACGTGACCGCCGCACACAACGATTGGCTGCAGTTGGCCGCAGAAGGGGGTGTGCTGGTTGCGCTTCCCCTTCTGGCGCTCATGGTGATCCTCATTCACGAGATGAGATCACGATTTGCCGAGCACGCAAGGCGTGGCGACCTTGGTGTCACGTACTGGACACGAGTGGGTGCGGCCACGGGCCTGCTCGCGATTGGTGTTCAGGAAGTTGTCGAATTCAGCCTCCAGATGCCCGGCAATGCCGTGCTCTTTGCCGTGCTGTGTGCGATTGCCGTCGCACCGGCTGGCACCCGGAGGCGCGCAGTGGGTCGCTCTGCGGCCAATGACGAGAAGAAACCTCATGGCCCTGCGCGTCGCCTTTGACCTCGACGGGACGCTTGCCGATATGGATGCGGCGGTTGTGCAGATAGCCAGCGAGTTGTTTGGGACTTCCGACGAGCCGGGCGATCGAGGCAACGGCGACCCAAGGCTGGGCGGCGGCGTGCCGCCGGCACTGGATGCCCTGACGGCTCGCCAGCAGTCCGAGCTCTGGGGACAGGTGGAGCGTACTGAGAATTTTTGGACGTGCCTGGCCGAGACCGAGGCCGGCATTGTCGCGCGCATCGCGGCGACCGCCCACGCTCGCCGCTGGGAGGTCATTTTCATCACGACTCGCCCACCCACAGCCGGTGACACCACCCAGACTCAGACCCAGCACTGGCTCGAAGCGCACGGCTTCGCCCGCCCGAGCGTATTTGTGGTGACAGGCTCGCGGGGCAAAGTCGCAGAGGCGCTGACGCTCGATGCGGTCGTCGACGATCAGCTCGACAAGGCCGTCGACGTGGCCGTAGAGTCACAGGCCAGAGCGATCTTGGTTCGGGACAGTGTCCGTGAGGAAGCTCTACCGTCCGCGACGCGCCTTGGCGTCAAGGTCGTCTCCTCGATCGGAGACGCGGTCACAATGCTGGAGTGCCTGGACGATCTCAAGAACGGGTCTGGGGTACTCGAATCGATCAAGCGCATGCTGACATTCAAGGGATGACCTGGGAAGCATGGTTCACTCTTGCGGTTCTCGTTTCGACAATCGTCGCGCTCGTCCGGGACGTCGCCGCGCCGGCCGCGGTGGTCTTGGGAGCCATAGTGGTGCTCTTACTGGTGGAGGTCGTCACTGTCGACGAGGCATTCGCTGGTTTCAGCAACCCGGCGCCGCTCACCGTAGGGGCGCTCTACGTGCTCGCCCGCGCGATCGAGAAGACGGGCGCCCTTCAGCCGCTCATCACGGCAGCTCTTGGAAGCGGGGACGGCGCTCGTGTCGGCTTGGCGCGGCTCCTCATCCCGGCAGCCTGCGCATCCGCCTTCTTGAACAACACGCCGATCGTCGCGATGCTGGCGCCGCAGGTGGCCGCATGGGCAAGCCGGCGGGGCCAACCAGTGTCCCGATTTCTCATGCCCTTGTCGTTTGCCGCGATTCTTGGCGGGACGGTCACGGTGCTCGGTACGTCCACCAACATTGTCGTGTCGGGGCTGCTGCAGGCCGATGGGCAGGCCCCGTTGGGGATCTTCGAGATCAGCCCGGTCGGCCTTCCGGTTGCCTGTGTGGGCCTTGTCGCGCTCCTCATGCTGGCGCCGATCCTCCTGCCTGACCGACGGACCGCCAGCCAGCAGTTCGAGGAAGATATCCGCGAGTTCGCGGTCAGCATGAACGTGGCCCCGGGCGGTCCGTTGCACGGCCGCACCGTCGAACAAGCGGGGCTTCGGCATCTGCACGGCGTCTTCCTCGTCGAGGTGCAACGAGAAGGTGAGTTCATCGCACCGGTGTCGCCGGATACGACCTTGCACGGCGGAGACCGGCTCATGTTCGTGGGACGGGCGGACCTCGTGGCCGACTTGCAGTCGACCAGGGGGCTGGTCTCGACCGAGCAGCAGCATGCGGCGTTCGTCGCCGGCCCGAACACGTCGTTCTTCGAAGCGGTCGTCAGCGAGGCCTCACCGCTGGCAGGGAAAAGCCTCAGAGAATCTGGGTTCCGTGCGCGTTACCAGGCTGCGGTCCTGGCGATCCATCGAGCCGGCGCGCGGGTACGCGCAAAGCTGGGCGACGTCGTGTTGAAGCCGGGGGACACACTGCTCCTGCTCGCCGATGCGGGATTTCGGAGTCGCTGGCGAGATCGCAATGATTTCCTGTTGGTCTCCAGACTGGACGGCGCTCCGCCACCGACCACGCCCCGACAGGCGGCGTTGGTCGGCGCCATTACGGTGGGCATCGTCCTCACGGCAGCCACGGGCCTGTTTTCCATCGTCCAGGCGTCCCTGGCTGGGGCTCTGGCGCTCGTGGCCTTTCGGGTCATGACGCCTGCCGAGGCCCGCAGCGCGGTGAACATCGAGGTGCTCGTCGTCATCGCCGCCGCCTTCGGTCTCGGCGCGGCTGTGACAACCTCCGGTCTCGCCGAGGTGGTCGCCCAGCTCATCGTCTTGACGTTCGACGGCTGGGGGACGCTGGGTCTCTTGCTCGCCATTGCCGTGACAACCGTGCTCTTCACGGAAGTCATTACCAACAACGCCGCCGCAGTTCTGATGTTTCCGATTGCGATGGCCACCGCGAGCCGCGTTGGAGAAGAGCCGCGCCTCTTCGCGATCGTGGTGGCCATTGCTGCTTCGCTGTCGTTCCTCTCTCCTCTCGGGTACCAGACGAACACGATGGTCTATGGGCCTGGTGGGTACCGGTTCGGCGACTACGCCCGTCTCGGCTTGCCGCTGAGCCTGCTCGTTCTTGTCGTGCTCGTGACGACCTCGGCTGTCTTCTGGGCCAAATAGGTCGCGCAAGACCAGATGCCGCCAGAATCCGCGAGGCTGTCGCTCCGCAAGAACCTCGGGTGGATGTTCGTCGCCACCGTTGTCTATAACGGCTGTCAATGGGGAATGATCGCCGCGCTCGCCAAGACGGGCCCACCTTCCATGGTCGGCGACTACGTCTTCGCGCTCGCAGTCTGCGCGCCGATCGTCATGTTCGCCAATCTGCAGCTTCGCAAAGTTCAGGCCACCGACGCGTCGGCGGAGTACGAGTTCGGCGACTACTTTGCGGTGAGACTCTTCACCACGCTCGTGGCCCTGCTCGTCATCACAGCCATTGCCGTCGGCCGCCACGATGGGTTCCGAGTGGATTTCGTGATTCTGCTCGTTGGCATCGCCAAGGCATTGGAGTCTTTTGCCGACCTGATCTACGGCTCATTACAACAGCATGAACGCATGGACCGCATTGCGCAGTCGCAGATACGCAAAGGGCCATTGCTCCTGATTGCAATGATCGTTGGCGTCGTGCTTACCGGCGACCTCCATTGGGCCCTCCTTGGCGTTGTCGTCGCGCACGGCATTACTCTGGCCGCGTTCGACATCCCCGCTGTGCTCCAGTTCCAGACGATATCTCTCCCAGGACTCAGAGCAGCGTGGAGGCGGCCCAGGCGATTGCTGAGTCTAGGATGGCTGTCGCTTCCGTTTGGTGTCGCGACCGGGCTCATTTCACTACGATCGAGCATGCCTAGGTACTTCATCCAGTCCTATCTCGGCGTTCACGCCCTGGGCATCTACGGAGGGCTGGCCTATCTCACCGTCGCCGGTGACACGGCGAATCGGGCCCTCGTGCACTCCGCCATCCCGCGATTCGCAATCCTGTACGCCACACGGAACCTGCCGGAATATTTCCGCCTGCTCGGCAAAGCAATCGTCGTCTACAGTCTCCTTGGGATCAGCGGCGTCGTCATCGCCTATCTGGCAGGACGACCGTTGTTGACACTCCTCTATACGCCCGAATATGCCTCGCATGTCAACGTGCTGGTTTGTCTCGCCGCTGCCTTTGCCATCCACCTGCTTGGCCAGGCCTTTCACACGGCGTTGACCGCCCTCAGGAACTTTTGGATTCAGTTGTCAATGGCGATCTTGGACGCGAGCTGCCTGGCGCTCTTCGCATACCTGCTGGTCCCGACCTGGGGCCTCATGGGCGCTGCCTGGTCGGTGCTCTTGACGGAAATCCTCGATCTCCTGCTGTCCAGTGGATTCCTCGTCGTGTGTACCGCCGGTGAGCGCAAGAGGTCTCGGCTGCGGGACTCTCGTTTGGAATCGACGCGACATGGCCACACGTCACCGGAATCTGCGAGCGTAGGTGTGTGGGTACAGGCGAGCGAGCGCCGTCCACTCGTGGAGCCGGACAAATGAGGCAGCTCGTCTACGTTGCCGGTTACGGCCGGAGCGGATCGACGCTGTTGGATATCGTGCTCGGCAACCATCCGCAGATCTTCGGCGCCGGCGAATTGACCTGGCTGTTCCGCGCGAGCTTGACTGACAGGCCCTGCTCGTGCGGCCAGCCGCTTTCAGCATGCCCGGTTTGGGCACCTGTCGTTTCACGCGTGGCCAACTCGCATCCCGGTTTGACGCTCAGCCAGGCCGCCAAACTGACACTGGAGGCCGAGCGTCTCTTCGGCACGCGCGCAGACCTCGAGCAGTATGTCGCATTGTGGCAGACCGTTTGCCGCGCCATCCTGGAGGTCACCGGGCGGCCCATTCTCGTCGATTCAACGAAGAGCAGTCGTCTGGCTGCCAATCGACTGCCGATTCTCGCTGAGTGCCTAGGAGTGCCGGTCAAAATCCTGCACGTCGTCCGGGACCCTCGGGCTGTGATGTGGTCGGTGGGCAGAGGCAGCAACCGCGGGTTGGAGGGACGCGGCATCGGACGCCCCTACGGTGGAATGGCGCGCGGGCTCGCCGGTTGGATGTTCTCGAACTACGTCGCCGACCGGACCAGGCGGCGGTTCGACCCGTCCGCATCCAAGCTCGTTCGCTATGAAGATTTTACGCGGTCCCCTACGGAGGTTCTTGCGGAGCTCGGAGAGTTCCTTGGCGTAGATTTGGGCGTCGTCGATCGCGATCTCCAGCAAGGCGTCTCTTTCGATCCAGGGCACGGCGTGGCCGGCAATCGAATGCGGCGGCAGGGCGGGATCACGCTCAAGCGCGATCTGGAATGGCAGGAGAGACTTCCTCCGCCGGCGCGCCTGCTGGCGCTGCTGGCGCGGCCACAAGCGCGTCGCTAT
Organism: Luteitalea sp.; assembly: GCA_009377605.1. Classification (NCBI taxonomy): domain Bacteria; kingdom Pseudomonadati; phylum Acidobacteriota; class Vicinamibacteria; order Vicinamibacterales; family Vicinamibacteraceae; genus Luteitalea; species Luteitalea sp. The sequence goes on along the minus strand of WHTT01000007.1, from coordinate 37,338 downwards.
GGCTGTACGTGATGACGAAGAAACCTCGAGCCTATACCTTCCACGCCGGCAAGAAGCGAATTGATTGGTTGTACGAGACATACCACGGACCGCTAGTCTCCGACCCTCTCGCGTTCGTCCTCGAGGTCAACAATAGCTATTACAAGTACTGGGCCGATGTCTACAGCGAGCGCCACGTGGAGGACATTCGCCGTGAGTACGCTCACATGCTTGCTAGTCTGGCTGGCGCGAACGGAGCCGTTGGCAAGCCCGTCATTGTCGACGTCGGCGGTGGCGAAGGGTTCGATTACGACGCGTTTCGGCGTGAGTTCAACGCCTGGAAGAGGTTCATCTACATCGAGCCAAACGCCGACATGAATCAGCGCTTTCGAGCTCGACCAGATGTCAAGGGACAGGAGAATGTCGAAGCGCTCTCTGGGCGGTTCGAAGACTACGCCGACTACGTCCGCCAGTATGACAACAAAATCATCCTGGTGAGCTCCTCGTTGCATCACATGGTGTGGATCGAAGAGTTTCTCGATGCCGTCAAGTCCGTCATGAGGACCGGCGACAGGCTCATGCTCGTCCACGAGCCGCGCAATGAGTACGTGTGGTCCCCGTTCATGCTTGCAGGCTACGCCCTTCGATCGGTGGTCACAGACTTCGCTCTGCGGCGCCTCCGGCGACAGGCATCGCCTCTGGTACAACGCAACAACCGCCTCTGGCGCGACGTCAACAACGATCTCTGTGAGCGCGGCGTCACGAAAGGACCATTACGACCGGTCGTCATTCGACGGATCATCGACTACGGCGTGGGCACAAAAGGGGATTGGCGGTCAGTGGGCGTTCCATCGTCGTTCGACGAAGGGCATTGGCGTCTGGATGACGTCACGAAGTACTTGGGTCCGGATTTCACGGTCGTTTATCAGGCCACATATCGCCACTTCGGTGACTGCGGAGGCAACCGCATCATCCAGGTTTGCAACAACCTCGCCCGCCGCGTGTTCCCGCGAGGCGGAAGCCAATTCTGCGCCGTCATCCAGAAGATCCACTAACCATGTCCGCAGTCGACCCACATATCGTTCACATCCTCGCTACCGCCGCCCTCGAGTCGGTGCCGCTCGAGCTCGCCGGCGCCATGTCCCGGTCGGATCGAGCGAGGGTCAGTGTGGTCGTAGTCCGACCCAGCGCCACACCGCCGGAGGTGCGAAACATTGTCGTCCAGTCACGAGTCGGGCAGTTGCCGACGACGCTCCGGCGCCTACGGCCCGATGTCGTACACGTCCATCACGGAGTAGTAGCGTTCCTCGGCGCTCTCTCGGCCCGTCTTGTCGGTGTCCCGCTCATTGTGAAGACGGAGCACCGAGATCGCTATACGTATGGGTTGCTTCGACGTGTCCTGAACATGGCCACGCTGGTACTCTGTGATGTGATCATCTGCAATTCGGAATCCACCAAGAGGACATTTGCTCGGCTAGAACAGTGGCTACTTCGTCAACCGGTCCTCGTCATATACAACGGCGTCGACATCGATCGTATCGACAGAGCGCCACGCGCCGACGCGCCGTGGCATGGACGGTGGCCCAACGGTATTCCGGTCCTGGGAATCGTGGCCCGGCTCGTCCCCTATAAAGATCACGCCACGCTATTCCGGGCCATTGCCACCCTCAAGGCGCGTCACGTTCGCGTTGGCTGTGCCGTGATTGGTGATGGCCCGCTCCGGCACGAGCTCGCGGCGTTGGTGGAGCAACTGCAGCTCAACGACGCCGTCACGTTCGTGGGACGTCTGCCCGACCGGGATGCGGTGTATTCGGCGCTTCATTGCCTCGACCTGTTCGTCATACCCTCCCGCAGTTCAGAGGGATTCTGCAACGCCGCCGTTGAAGCGATGGCCGCCAATCTTCCCGTCATCGCGGCACGAGGCGGTGCCTTGCCGGAGGTAACCGGCGGCTGCGCAGTGCTGGTACCGGTTCATGATCCCGTCCCCCTGGCAGACGCGATTGAACGTACCCTCGCCGAACGACCCACTGGGCAATCCGGCCCAACTGCCGGTCGTCAGCGGGCTTGCGAGCTCTACAGTCTGACGGCGGCGGTCGAGCGACATCTCAGCACTTACGCCACGTATGACCGACGCAGACGCCTGCGTCGGTCATACGTCACGCCGGCGTCCTAACCGTCGTCTCTGGTGACCTTTGTGCTCTTACTTCTCGAATTCCTGACGGTGTGCTGGCTTGGCGCATCGGCGCTTGCCGCGGCTCGCCGACTGGCCCTCGGCTACCGCGACACCATTCTCTTCGTCTTCCCGCTGCACTTCCTCCTGACCGGCCTCCCGCTGGTGTGGGACATGATCTTCGGCGTTCCCACCTACCAGCGATTCCCAGGGTTCCACCTCGCAGCGACTGATCCAACAGCTCGGTTCGCTTACTGCTTGACCGTCAGCGTTCCTCCGCTGCTCTGGTGGGCGTTTCGCAGGCCTCTACGCCCAGCATCTCATCGAGGAGCTGGTTCGAAGCGCTCTGAAGTGATGCGGTGGATCGCCAACCTCAGTCCTGCCGTAAGGCTGACGGCGATTCTTGTTCTCGTGCTGCCTGTTCTTCTTGTATTGGTTTCTCCCGATCCGTCCGTGTACCTCCGTTACACTCCGTGGTGGCGTGGGTGGGCGGACGTGGAGGCCACGAGACAGTTCCACTTCTGGATAGCGCGATCGGTCCAATTCTCATTCGTCGCTGCCGCGCTCTTGCTCTTGCATGCGAAGCGGCTGGGACGTGCGCTCCTGGTGGTGGTTCCATTTGTGGCCGCGGCCGCATGGATACCGGGGAAGCGTAACGCGGTCGCATTTGCGGCGGCGTTCCTCCTGTATGCGCTGTGGGAGCGAGGTGTGCTTCGGGGCCGGCGCTTGGTCATAGTTACCGCTGTGGCGGCCATTGTGTTCGGTTTCTTTTCAGTCATCTATCAAACACAGCTTCGCTTCCCGGAGGAATATACGCGGAGCCGAACGGTGGAGGACTGGATAGAAAACGCGCGTGTCGACTTCGGGCGTGACGACGTTATCCGCCTGGTGATCCACTCAGAGCTGGACCCAGGACAACCGCAGATTCTCGACTATCCGGGGGAGAGCTATCTCGTCGTCCTCGGTGCGATCCTGCGGGGCGAGCGCATCGAAGCTCCGAGCTACCCCAACCGACTCACATCGATCGCTATGCGCAGCCCCCCGGGCGGATCGGGCGGCGTGACGACATCGATCCTCGACGAGTCGATTGCTAACTTCGGCTGGATCGGGCTCCTCGTGGCACCCCTCGTTGTGCTGGTCGTGTGCCGCCTCGGCGACTCGTGCCACGACTCCGTGATCTCGGCTCTCACTCTATTCGTGGTTGTCTGCATGTTCACGACCCACCCGCCGCCCTGGGCGATCATGGCGCTTGTGTGGACGGCTCTGGTGTGTCACGCGAAGCTCTTCGGACCAACGCACACACCTGCCATGGTTCCGCCCCCGCCCCTAGCACGTCGCACCATACGGCAGCGCGTTCTGATACCTCGGCACGCCCACGGTGTGCAAGCGCGGCATTGGCATCTGCGGTCGACGCGGGCGCCGCGTCGCGAGCTCGTCCGCTAACGACGACCGCTGGTCAATCCGCTAGCCCCCTGCACTCCGCATCCCTCCAAACCTCCGTGGTATCCTGACAGTACTCGGCTCGAATGCCTCCGTTGTTGCGGGAGCGATCCCTACGGCCTTGCAACATGGAGGCATTCTTGGTCGACAGGAAGCAACTCTCGGGAGCGCATCTCGGACTGACCGCTTACCCGAGCGCACGGAAGGCTGCACTCATGCCCTCTCCAGCGCCTGATCCTCGTGTCGTCACCCCAAAGGAAAAACGGCCAACCGACGCGCTGCACCGGGTAGGCCGGCGAGCGGTAGTCACGGGAGCCGGAATCGCCGGGGCGGCCATGATCGGCATGGGCTCATCATTTGCAGCCGCTGCCCCAAAGCGAGACGGATGGCCCGATTGGCTCGATGTGACGAGCGCCGGCGCACGCGCCACTGGGCAACATGATGAGGCGCCGGCCCTCACCAGCCTGCTGAAACGGATCGGGTCGAATTCGGCGACCGTCTATTTTCCTCGCGGCCGATACACGATCGAGAGCGACCTCACAGTTCCGCCCAACGTGGCTCTCGTCGTGGACAACGGCGCCGTTGTGGAACCAGCGGAAGGCGTGACCATGAGGATCGCAGGACCGCTGTTGGCTGGGCCTTACCAGGTCTTCGGTGGCGCCGGCCGGATTGTTGGGCGGCTGGGTGCCACTATCGCGCTTCCGCAGTGGTGGGGGGCAAAGGCCGATGGCCGGCATGATGACGCGAACGCGATCAATCAGGCGATTCAGGCCATGTCCGAAGCCGGTGGCGGTACGGTGCACCTGTTGCCTGGAACCTATCTGCTCGCCACGGTAACGCGCCCTGCGGGGAGGAACGAGCCACGATTCGCCACGCTGATTGTTCCCAAGAGCCACGTGAATATCGATGGTGAGGGCGATGTCAGTGTCCTGAAGGCTGCGGACGGCTTGAACGCGAAGGATCAGTGGAACTTCATCTATCCGACGGATGCTCGCCCGGATAATCCGTTGACCGATGTGCAATATCGCAATTTCAAGGTGGACGGAAATGGCGAGAAGAATCTCGATCAGGCCGCTGCTCGGTGGAACGCTATTGGCACGAACTTCGGTGCGCGGATTACGGTCGAGCATCTCACGTTTGTGAACAATGCGGGCCGGCAATGCCTGCAGTTCGGCAACAATGAGATGCCGCATACCGTCACGGACCTCATCATTCGCCACTGCCGCTTTGACACAGTTGGTGGGGCAGTAGCGGGCAACAACAGGCAAACCGACCACAGTTCCATCTACGCGCAAGCCGACGGGTGCCTCATCCAGAGCAACGTCCTCATCCAGCCAGTGTTGGACCGCACCAACGCCTCCACGGCTATCGAAGTGCACTCGTCCAACGCCATTGTCTCCGGCAATTACATTCGCAACTATCGCGGCGGCATCAACGTCGTTGCTACGGCGACCGACCATATCAACGTTACCTACGCCGATAACGTGATCCTCAGGTGCGAGCAAGCTGGTTTCAAGTTCTGGTGCAACAGGGATCGTGTGATGGATGGCGTGCGCATCACGCGCAACACGATCGAACAAAAGGGACCGCTGCCGGGACACCCAAAGGGCGTGCAGTCAACCGCTGCGCCCATCATCGCGATGGGCGTGAGCACCCCTATCAGATCCGCCGTCATCGAAGGCAACAGCCTCTCCTATGTAGGAAATATCGACGCACCAGACGAGCGCAACAACGGATACGGCATTTCTATAGGGAAATGTCACAATGTGCAGATCGTCGACAATCGCATTGTCGGAACGCTCCGGTCTGCTATCGCTCATGATGGTATCGTGCCATTGAGCGACGACCTGCAGAGAATCGAGATCCTCGATAATCAGATCACGGATTGCTGCCGCGCGCCTGGCGGCAGCGACGACTCCCACACTGCGGTCCTCCTGACCCACGCCCTCAAGAAGGCGGCGCGTACCCTGAGGTTCCTGCGAGTCGAACGAAACTCGATCGTCAATACGGGCGACCGGCCGACAATGACGCGCGGATTCTACGCCGCCCTCGGTCTCAGCGACGGCACGATCACAGGCAATGTCGCGATCGGCACGACCACCGACCTCACCTGGCACGGCGACTCCTCCGTCGCCCGGCTGCATGTCGAGCACATCGGATCGGGCTCGCCCGAGGACGTCGTCCGTGCCTCGGCCGGCAGCCGATACACGAACAGGGACACGGGCGAAACCTGCGAGAAGAGCTCCGGCGATAGCAGTGCAAAGGGGTGGGTGGTGCGAGCACATGCCACAGAGGCGCCGAGGGAGGGCCGGCACCAAGTCGGCGACATCGTCTACAACACCGCACCGAAGCCTGGCAGTCCCACGGGCTGGATCTGCGTAAAAGCCGGTAAGCCGGGATCGTTCGCGGCCTTTGGCCGCATCGACGCGTAGGGAAAACCTGCTAATATTGCGGCCTCATGACCGATCATGCTCCGCCCTCCGACCGGCCGGCGGCCGCGGCGGCGACAGCGCACCCGTTCGTACCCGCGACGGAGTCCCCGCGTGAGCTCACGGCCAAGGCGGTCATCCTTGGTGCCGTGTTCGGCCTGCTCTTCGGCGCGTCAACGGTGTATCTCGGCCTGCGCGCCGGACTGACGGTCACCGCGTCGATCCCCATCGCCGTCCTCGCCATCTCCGTCCTCAAGCGCTTCGGCGGCTCCACCATCCTCGAGAACAACATCGTCCAGACGATTGGGTCCGCCGGTGAGTCGGTGGCCGCCGGCGTCGTGTTCACGCTCCCGGCGCTGATTTTCCTGACGCCGTACGGTCCTGGCTACTTCACATATCTGCAGATCACGGTGCTGGCGTTTGCGGGTGGCATCCTCGGCGTTCTGATGATGGTGCCGCTTCGTCGCGTGCTCATCGTGCGGGAGCATGCCGTGCTGCCGTACCCGGAGGGCACCGCATGTGGCGACGTCCTCGTGGCCGGCGAGCGAGGTGGGCAATTGGCGCGAATGGTCTTCGCGGGGCTCGGCGTCGGCGCGTTGTGGAAAGCGTCGTCGTGGATCGTTCAGCTCTTTCGGACACAGGTCGGCTACAGCGCGGCACGGACCGGTACGTTCCCCAACGCGACACTGAATCTGGACATCTCTCCCGAGTACATGGGCGTTGGCTACGTGATTGGCCCGCGGATTGCTGGCGAGATGTTTGGCGGAGGCGTGCTGTCGTGGCTGGTGCTGCTGCCGCTGCTGAGTCTTGCGGGCCGTTCGATGAGCGCGCCGTTCCCGCCAGTGCCCGACAACGGCCTGATGCTGTCGGAGATGACCGCGAGCCAGATCTGGAGCAGCTACATCCGCTACATCGGCGCGGGAGCCGTGCTCGCCGCCGGCCTCATCACGCTCGGCCGGACGCTTCCAACCATTGTGTCGTCGTTCAGAGAGGGCGTGAAGGGGTTTGGCGCCGCGACGGAGGCGGCGCGCGCGCGGACAGAGCGAGATATCCCGGTGACCATCGTGCTGGGCGGCTCAGTGCTGCTGGCGCTCTTTCTGGCGATCATGCCGGGCATGCCCACGCAAGGAAACTTCCTCGTGTCGGTGTTGGTCATCGTCTTTGGGTTCTTCTTCGTCACCGTTTCCTCCCGCATCTGCGGCCTGATCGGCTCGTCGTCCAACCCGGTCTCCGGAATGACCATCGCCACGCTCATCCTGACGTGCACGATCTTCGTGGCCGTCGGATGGACAGGTGACTACTACGCACCCATCGCGCTCACGGTCGGCGCGATCGTCTGTATCGCCGCAGCCAACGCGGGTAACACCTCCCAGGATCTGAAGGCAGGGTTTTTGGTCGGCGCGACGCCGCGCCACCAGCAGATCGGGCTGATCATCGGTGTGATCGTCTCGTCGCTGATCATCGGCTTCACGACGCTGTACCTGCATCGGGCCATGACCATCGGCTCCGCTCAACTCCCGGCGCCGCAAGCCACGTTGATGGCCACCATCATCAAGGGTCTGCTCAGTCAGAACTTGCCGTGGGGGCTCGTGCTGTCGGGCGTCTTCCTTGCCGTCATGCTCGAGCTCTGTGGCATTCGATCGCTCTCGTTTGCGGTGGGCTCGTACCTCCCAATTGCCACGACCGCACCCATCTTCGCAGGCGGTCTCATTCGACACTTCGTCGAGCGCCGAACGGGTGTCGCGGAAACGTCCGAGATTGGAGCCGGTACACTCTTCAGCTCCGGGCTGATCGCCGGTGGCGCGATCACCGGCATCCTCTACGCTGCGCTCTACGGTTCCAACATCATCAAGGAAGCAGACTCCGCACCCGGGCTCATTCCCTTCCTGACCGAGGGCCCGGCGGGACAGATCGCCGGCTTGATCCTCTTTCTCGCCCTGGGCGCCGTCCTCTATCGCGCGGCGCAGCGCAGGCTGTAAGGATCCTCGAGTTGCGTCGATGCCTTGTGATCAGAATGTTCGGCCTGGTTTCGGACGATCCTCTCATCGCGCCATCTCGAACTCTGTGAGCTCCAGCCATGTCAGTATCTTCAGCAACCGGCGTTCTGCTGTGGCCAGGCGTCGCTATGTGCGCCGTGCTGCTCGGGCCACCAACGTTGGATGCGATCGCTTCGCGCCCTGCAGGCGACCTTCAGGCCCTCAAAGCAGCGAAGGACGCCCCTCCGCCGAGCATCGTCGTAGTGTTCGCCGACGACCTGGGCTACGGCGATCTCGGCGCCTACGGCCACCCTACGATTCGCACACCTCGCCTCGATCGCATGGCCGCCGAGGGCATCCGCTTCACACAGTTCTATGCCGCCGCGTCGGTCTGCACGCCGAGCCGGGCCGCCCTCTTGACGGGACGGCTGCCCATCCGCAGCGGCATGTCCAGCGACCGCCGCCGTGTCCTCTTCCCCGATTCCGGCGGTGGCCTGCCCGCCGATGAGATCACGCTCGCCCGCGCCCTGAAGACGAAGAACTATGCGACCGCCGCCGTCGGCAAGTGGCACCTGGGCCACCTGGAGACCTTTCTGCCGACGCGCCACGGCTTCGACTTCTACTACGGCATCCCGTACTCGAACGACATGGACCGCCTGAACGACGAGCACGTTCCCAAGGGCCGCGCCGCCTTTGCGGATCCGAAGATCGAGTACTGGAACGTTCCCTTGATGCGCAACGAGACAATCATCGAGCGCCCGGCGGACCAGACGACGATCACGAAGCGGTACACCGATGAGGCCGTCCGTTTCATCGAGCAGCATCGCGAGCAGCCCTTCTTCGTCTACCTGGCCCACTCGATGCCGCACGTCCCGCTCTTCCGCTCTCCGGACTTCGAGGGCGTTAGCGCGCGCGGCCTGTACGGCGACGTGATCGAAGAAATCGACCGAAGCACCGGCCGGATCCTCGACGCGCTCCAGCGGCTCGGCCTGGACCAGAACACGATCGTCTGGTTCACGAGCGACAATGGACCGTGGCTGACATTCGCTGAACAGGGCGGATCGGCCGGCCTCTTGCGGGAAGGCAAAGGCAGCACATGGGAAGGCGGCATGCGCGTCCCGGGCATCGCCCGCTGGCCCGGGCACATTCCCGCCGGAGCCGTGTCGCTCGATGTCGCGAGCACGATGGACATCTTCACGACGAGCCTGCAGCTGGCCGGCGTCGCCGTCCCGGATGACCGCATCATCGATGGCGTCGATCTCAGCGCGGTGCTGTCCGGCACCGGCAAGAGCCCAAGGGACACGATGTTCTTCTATCGGGGCGACCGCCTGATGGCCGTCCGTCACGGCCCGTGGAAGGCCCACTTCATCACCCAGGCGGGCTACGGCGACGACGCTCCCGAGACCCACGACCCACCGCTCCTGTTCCACCTCCAGCAGGACCCATCGGAGCAGTACGACCGCTCGAAAGATCACCCCGGCGTGGTGGCGGAGATCAATCAGCTCGTCGAGCGACACCGTGCCGACCTCAAAGCCCCGCCATCGCAGCTGGAGATCCCGTTGGCGAACCAAAACTAGTGGACGTCTCCGCGGGGCGTCCCTACCTTCCCTCTGGTAGGGCGCGTTCGCCGAACGCGCCGTCAGGACACCTCGGCCAAGCATCGCTACCCCTGGAACGAGGTTTTTCGTTTAAGCTCGATCTGTGCGTGTGAGGCATGTCGCTCTCGCCGGCTGCTGGACGGCCATCGCGGTGGTGATGACGATGGCACCAGCACTGGCTCAACCTACGAGCTCGCAGCTGTCAGCGTCGCGCCGGGTGGCTATCGTCGACGCCCTGCTGGCCTATCCTGTCTTTTTCAACGGGCAGGCCGTGCGTGTGCGCGGCGTGATCGAGACGAGCCGTGCGGGCGTCGAGCTGGTGGCGCGCGGCGGACGCATTCCCCTCCTCGGTGCGACCACAGCCCCGACCACGGGACCGGACGACGTCGTGGAAGTGACCGGCACGTTCCTCGACGTCGGCCGCTTCGCGCCGAACGATCCCCGCCTGCAGCGCTTCGACGTCGCCTCGCTCGCACGACAGCGCCTCAATCGCGACTGGCCAGGAGCCGGCGAGCTGCTGGCGCTGCTGGTCGACGCCGTCGAGCCCGCCGAGGCCTTTCCAGCGCCTTCGGTGCGTGCGCTTGCACTCTCGCCCGACCGGTATCTGAGTCACAGCGTGACTGTGGTGGGGCGGTTTCGGGGTCGGAATCTGTACGGCGACCTCCCGAAGGCGCCCGGCGTGAGCCGCTGGGACTTCGTCCTCCAGTCGGCGGATGCCGCCGTGTGGGTGGTCGGCCGGCAACCCAAGGGGGACGGCTTCGATCTCGACCCGGGCGCACGTGTCGACACCGGCCGTTGGCTCGAGGTCCAGGGCCGCGTCCGGGTGGACGAGGGGCTCGTGTGGATTGAAGCCTCCACCATCGGCATCTCCGACCCACCCGACGAACCGTCCCAGGCGCGCCCACCAACACCAGTTCCCCAGGAGCCGCCCGAGGCAATCTTTAGCGTGCCGACAGAGGCCGAAGAAGAGGCAGACCGTGCGGGCCCCATTCGCATTCAGTTCTCACGCGACATGGATCCCGACTCATTCGAGGGCCAAGTGCGTGTGGCGTACGAGCAACAGGCCCCGAGCGGCGCTTCTCGTGACAAGGCGAAGGACGTTGTCATGTTGGCGACCCTTTCCTACGATGCTGGCCAGCGTGTGTTGGAGATTGCGCTGAGCGAGCCGCTCCCGCCGTTCACACCGGTCCAGGTCACGCTTGGGAAAGGGATCGTGTCGACGACTGGGGAAGCGCTCGCGCCGTGGACGCTCACCTTTACGACGGGACAATGAGGGAGGGCGCGTTCGCCGAACGCGCCCTCCCTAGACCGGGACCGGTGAGGTGTCGGTGCGGCTGAAGCGGCGGCGCACGGCGCGTGCGATGAGCAGCGCGCTCGCGACGATAATCACGAGCAGCACCACCGTCACGACCAAGGCAACGAGGGGATAGTTGAGCGTGACGATCCCAAGGCCAACAACAAAGACATCCTCGGCCAGGCTCAAAATCCAGTTCGAGAACGGCTCCGGGCTCGTGTTGGCCGTGGCCCGCGCGCCCGCTTTCGTCAGATGACTGCTGGCGGCAACTCCTCCACCGAGCAGCGCAACGAGCCCGGTGACGGTGGGTGAAGCCTCGCCAAGCGTCGCGACGGCGATGAGCGCGCCGCCCACAGGGCGAATGAGCGTGTGAACCGCGTCCCACGCGGTATCGACCCATGGGACCTTGTCCGCGAAGAACTCGATCACGTACATCACGATCGCCGCGCCGATGATCAGGTTGTTGTCGAAGGCCTCGAACTGTGGCGGAAGCGTCACCCAGCCATAACGGGCAGCCAGGCCCAAGATGCCGACGGTGGCGTAGAGATTCACGCCCGCGGCGAACGAAAAGCCGAGCGTGCGTCCTAACGTGATGAACCCGTCCATGTCGTCTCCTCTGGAGCCCTCGAGAACGCGGAACGGACGCCTCGGCGAGGCGTCCCTCCCATCATGGTAGGGCGCGTTCGCCGAACGCGCCGTGAGCGTCCGACGGCGCGCGGCCAAAGGCCACGGCCCGCCTGCGTGGCCTTCGCCACGCCGCCGGCGAGGCGAAGGCATGTCTTGGCGTCTGCTAGCAATTGGGCGACCCGCTCGCGTGCAATATCACGAAGCGCGTGGCGGCTTTCCACGCCCAATCCCGCTGTCGTCACCGGCTCGCCAAAATGCACGCGCACGGTCGTCGGCCAAATGAGCGGGCTCCCCTTCCGCATGGCGCGGTCGGCGCCTGCAATCGCCACTGGGACGATTCGCACTTGCGCCCTCACGGCAAGCAAGAACGCTCCCATCTTGAACGGCAAGAGCTCGCCGGTCACACTGCGCGTGCCTTCCGGAAACATCAAGAACGAATCGCCGGCACGCGCCTGAGCGGCGGCGCGCTCGATGGCGCGGGTGCTCTGCTCGCGATCACGGCGATTGATTGGCACGAAGCCGACCACCTCGAAGCCCCGGCCGAGAATCGGTAAGCGGCGCAGTTCCTCCTTGTACACGATCTTCAACCGCGTCCCGATGCTCCGGAGCGCTGCGAACAGGATCGGTGGCTCGACGTTGCTGGCGTGGTTCACACAGTACAGCGTGGGCTGCGCGGGCGTGACCTGCTCGGCGCCGTTCACGATCATGCGAATGCCCGCGAGGCGGAGCGCCACGCTCACCGCCCCGTGTGCCGCCACGTAGAGCGGCCGATGCCATCCAAAGAGGAACGCGACGGCGAGCGCGACGGGCCCGACAAGGAGGATGTAGAGGCTGACGAACGCGTAGGTGACGACCGTTCTCAGCGCCGCCAACGCGGTGCGCAGGAGACGCATGGAAGGCATCATAAAACGAAACGGGGCAGGCCGCCCCGGTCTCTCGGGCGGCCTGCCCCGTCTCATCACGGTGTCTCGCTCACGGCCGGCTATTAGGAAGCGCGCACCGCCCGCCGCGCGCCAGCGCCGGCGCCAGCGCTGGCGCTGGCGGCAACCTTGGCGCTCTTGAGTTTTGCGGCACGCGTGTCGGCTCGTTCCTTGGCCGCAAAGCAGTGCTCCAGGGCCTGGTCGACTTTCTGCTCGATCTCCGGCATCGGATTTCGCATCACTTCCGCGATCTCCGACACTACGAGAAACTTTGCCCGGTCCAGCATCCGCTTTTCGCGAAACGACAGGCTCTTCGATTTGCTGAGATACATAAGGCTCTTCAGCACCTCGACCACGTCGTAGATGGAGCCGGTGCGCATCCGATCCGAGTTGTCCTTGAACCGCCCTTTCCAATTCTGATGGCTTTCGATCTTGCCGTCGCCGAGACGCGTGAACAGCCCCTCGACTTCCTCGTCGTCGATGGCGCGACGGAGCCCCACGCTGTCCACGTTGTCAACCGGTACCAGCACGGTCGTCTCGCTGGCTAGCATCCGTAGCTGATAAAAGCCGCACGTCGTGCCCAGAATGGTCTTGGTCTCGATCGTCTCGATGATGCCAAGCCCGTGGTTCGGGTAGATGACCTTGTCGCCGAGTTGGAATGTCACGTGCACCCCACTTTGTTGAAAGACATGGGAGTAGGTTAGGCGTGTCGCGAGACGTGTAGCCTCCTAGTATAGCGCGGTCGACACGGAATTGTCACGGGAAGAAGCCGCAAAATCGGCCTTTTCGTGCACGCATGCGGCGAAGTCATTGTGCAGCAGCAGGTTGCCCGCTACGAACGAACCGCCGTGTATGCGCAACGCGCGCAACCGTGCTACCCGTCAGTACTGTGACAGGATGTCGTCGGCGTCGGACGAGCGAAGTCGAAGGGCGGGGGCGCGGCTGCAAGCCGCGGCCCGCAAGAACCAGCGCAACTGTTTTGGCGTCGAAACGGCGAGGGCTCTTGAAAGGAGGGCGTGATGAGCGGAAGCCGGATGAGCGCGCGGACAACGCGCGGTCTCCTCTCCGTAGCGCTCGTGGCAACCGCCGCGGCCGCAATCGTCGATGTCGAACGTGCGGGCGGCGCACCGGCTCAGGCTCAGTCGCTCCCGCCAGCGGGGGAAAGTCTCGCGCCATATGCTCCTACTCCGCATGACGTAGTGGACCGGATGCTCGAATTGGCGGGCGTCGGCAAGAGTGATGTCGTCTATGACCTCGGCAGCGGCGACGGCCGATTGGTCATTCGAGCGGCGAAGCAATACGGGGCGCGCGGTGTCGGCATCGACATCGATCCGAAGCGCATCGCTGAGTCACGTGCCAACGCGCGCGAGGCGGGCGTGGAGTCGCGCGTCGAGTTCCGCTTGGAGAATGCGCTCACGACCGACATCTCCGGTGCCACGGTCGTCACGCTCTATCTCTTGTCGTCGTCGAACTTGAAGCTGCGTCCAAAATTACAACAAGAGCTTGGGCCCGGCGCACGGGTCGTATCACATAACTTCAGTATGGGTGGTGAGTGGAAACCAGATAAGATCGACCAGTTTACGGACAGCAACGGGAGTACGCGCGTGTTGTACTTATGGACCATCAAGTAGCGCACACCTTCAGAGGCCTGCCTGGCGGACAAGCGTGCCTGCCCGAGTGCGCTGGGAGCGTGAACGAGGCGCGGCCGCTCAGGAGTGCCCAGGCGGCATGCTAGACTAGCTTTCTTCGCCTTCGTGTGCGGGCCGAAGTGGCGGAACTGGCAGACGCAGGGGACTCAAAATCCCCCGCCTGGCAACGGGCGTGAGGGTTCGACTCCCTCCTTCGGCACCAAATAAAGGACTTACACTGAATACTCCCTAACACCATCTACGTCAGATCCACGGAGTGTGCCCAGGGTGATCGAGTGGAGCTTCTGGAGCACAGTCTGACGTGCGCATGAGCGTCGTTGCGGTTTGAGTCTCGATTGGTGTTTCTGTTCCCCGCTCGAGTCGTGGTCCCTCCGTGCGGATCGATCGCCTCCCGCCGCCCGTATCATGGCCAGCGCCCTGCGAGGGACAGATGGAACGGCGTCGGTGAAACGGCGCGTAATAGACGCGTGAGGATTGAGTCATGGCGAAGCGAACGGCAACGGCGCGAGCGCGGCCGAGTAAGGCCACGGTGCAGCAGGAATTTACGAAGATCCGCGACGAGGTCGCGGCAGCACGAGAAGCCAGAGACGCGAAAGCCGAAGAAGTCGCCGAGCTCAGAGCAGCGGAGGTGCGGCAGGCGGTCGATGGGCTGTCCGTCGAAACCGTGGCGAGAAACGTCTCCGAGCTGACCGTGCAGATTTCCAGGGCCTTGGCTGAAGTGTCCGACCAACTGATCGGTGAGGTGCAGCGCCTCGCCACCATTCGGGAATCGGTGGCGCTGGAACGTACGGAGCTCGCGCGACTGCACAAGATCGACGTCGCGCGAACGGCAGTCGATCAATTGGTACAGGAGTACGAGGCTCGCAAGCAGGCGTTGGTAGCGGAGATGACCGACCGCCGCGCCCAATGGGACGGCGAAGTCAAAGCGCGGGAACGCGCCGAGAAGGAATACGACGATACCTTGAGGAAGCAGCGCCAACGCGAGGTGGAGGAGTACGAGTACAAGAAGAACCTTGAACGCAAGAAGGCGCAGGATAAGTACGACGAGGAGGTGCGAGCAGTTGAGAAGAAGCATCGCGAGCAACAGGAAGCGTTGCAGAAAAGCTGGCAGGAGCGCGAGGCGGCGTTGAAAGAACAGGAAGAGGAACTCGTCGGCCTTCGCCATGAAGTCGACGGGTTCGGCGCCAGGCTTCAAGCGGAAGCCGAGCAGGCGAGGCTTGCCGCAATTCAGCAGACCGAGCAGCAATTCGAACAGCAGCTGCTGCTAATGACCAAAGAACGCGAGGCTAACCGCCGCGTCGCGGAGCTTCAGATCAAGACGCTCGAGGAAGTCGCCGCCGGCCGGTCTGCTCAGATTGCGGCGCTCGAGAAGCAGCTGGAAGACGCCAAGCGGCAGGTCCAGGACATTGCGGTCAAGGCGGTCGAAGGTGCATCAGGTGCTCGGGCCCTCGCCCACGTGAACCAGATCGCGATGGAACAGGCGAGGACGAAGTCTGGGCAGGCCTAGTCGACGTTCTTCGCGCGTGCCGCCAACCGGCTATGTTGATGACATGGACGGCTCGCGTCGGGTGCTTGCGGAGACCCATGCGTCGCCTACACGCTGGGCTTCGGGTCGAGCCCTCGTGGATCGTCATCTGCAGGGAGGATCTCGACGGTGCCTGGGTCTCAGGCCAGGAACGTGGGTCCGCGGCCTGAGGCCCGAGCGCTGTGTCGTCGCGCGTTTTCGCGCCCAAGGCCACCCATCCGTTAGAATTTTCGCGATGCGCCGTTCGGTTTGGCTGCCAGGCTGATGCGCAAATGGCGAAAGAGCACCCGAGTATTCTTGACGACCTAGTAGAGCAAGCCCTTCAATGGGAGGGCAACGCCTTGGATGTCGACTACGACGGCGATTTTGACGAGGTGTGCGTCATCCGTGGTGCCGTCGGATTCGGCATCGCCAGATTCGAACGATCGACTCCGAAGGCAAGGGCTCTCCGGCAGGAGCTGTGTGCACTGGCGAGGAAACAGCGCCACGTGCGTATCGGCGCTCGCCAGTATGTGCTCGCCTGTCGAGTACGCGACAGCTTCGGCGAGGACGCCTTTCGCGTCGACATACGTGGTGTCTGATCTGACGTTCGGACGTGGCAAACTGCCCATTGAAGATCGAGTGCCAGGCGGTATTCATGGCTCAGGCATTCACGAAGCTGCAAGGGCAATACCTCGCGTTCATCGCCACGTACTCGAAGCTGCATCGACGGCCGCCGGCAGAGGCGGATATTCAAGCGTATTTTAGGTCACGCCGCCATCCGTGCACAACATGGTCCTCGCCCTCGAGCGGCGTGGTCTCATTTCACGAACACCTCGAACACCTCGGTCGATTCGAGTGCTCGTGGATCCCGCGCTCCTGCCGCCGCTCGACTGACTTCGGCCGAGCGCGCGCGCGGGACCGACCGACCTCGCGACTGCGATCTTGCCGCCCCGCATGATTGGCCGCGAACGTCATATGCACCAACTCACGTCATCCGGCTCACGGCTCGTGGACGAGCCAGTCATGGTCTACACTCACGACGCCCATCGACACGGAGGTTCGGAAGTACCGCCGTCTGGAGCACGCAGCGCGACCCATCTGGAGCGCGGGATCACCTGCTCTGGCCTCGAAATAAACCAAGGCTCGCAAGTCTATTCGTGCTTCACGGGACTGAGCGCGCGGTCGCGTTTCCGCGGCGTGGCTACGAATAGTCGCGGTCGTCCTGGGACGCGACCGACACTCTGGCGTGATTCAGTCGTCGCGTCTCCGCTCGTGCGTCAGCCGCTCAACTGCAGTGACGTGGCGAAGGCTTCTCTTGAATCGTACTTGCATCTGTTGAACCAAAGCGGTGTGGTGTAAGGGTGTGGATGGATGGCCCGTGACCATCGTCACCATATCTACCTCTGCGTCACCCTCTTGAAGCCAACTGCTCTCGCTTCGCCGGCTGCGTTTCATCATTCGTCTCCTTTCTTGCGTCGGACAAAAGCTGTACACGACAAGGAATCGTGTATCCTTTATTAGGATATTGAGCCATTCCGATGATGTCAACACTAAAAGGAATATATAATCCTAAAGAAGGACGGAGGGAAGCCCAACTCTACCGGCGAATCGGCGAGAAGATTAGAGAGGTCCGGATGCGTCGGCAAGTGAGTCAAATACGGTTGGCCGAGCTCACTGGAACGACGCCAAATACTATCTCTCGGTGGGAAACCGGTACATACAAGCCTTCAGTGGCGCACCTTGAGAGGCTCGCGCGGAGCCTTGGCGCTCCGATCACGATCTTTATCTCACAAACAGAACCGGACGCGACCTCGCAGACGCTACTGAGTGCAATTGCTGATCTGGACGATGATGACCGCGAGGACGTTCTTCACTACATTGAGTTCCGTCGCTCGCTCAAGCGCATGAGGAAGAGGAGCCCTGGTGGCGGCAGCTCTTCGTCGCGCCTTCGTGATCGTTGAAGGCGCCGTGTGTGTGGCACGCGGCGCGGACCGAACGCGCTAGTGGACCGTACTAACGGCTTCTTTAGTATCACGCGATGCGCCGTGAGGGATCAGCATAAGACCAGCGCACGG
Source organism: Luteitalea sp. (assembly GCA_009377605.1). Classification (NCBI taxonomy): domain Bacteria; kingdom Pseudomonadati; phylum Acidobacteriota; class Vicinamibacteria; order Vicinamibacterales; family Vicinamibacteraceae; genus Luteitalea; species Luteitalea sp. The sequence goes on along the minus strand of WHTT01000007.1, from coordinate 19,674 downwards.
GCTTGGCGTTGCGATTGTACTTGTCGATGTAGCGCCGCAACTTGCGCGCCAAATCACCCGCGGCTAGCCGTCGTGTAGCGGCCCGACCGCGAGCGCCCGGACCGTTCTAGCCCAACTCGAGGATCGTTGCTTCCTCCTGGTCAGAGAATCGACGAATGCCGTCGTAGCTGCGCCGAAGGAGTTCGGCCATCTGTTGCGTGGAGCAGTTCCCCAAGCGTATCCAGATGACCTTCGGCGGAGCGCCCTGCAGTAATACGAGTCGGTGAAAGTCTTCGTCTTTCGTAACCAGGAGAGCCTCATGCTCTCGGGCCGCTTGCCAGACGCGCGAATCAGGAGCACCACCGAGCCCTAACCGACGAACGTGCAGTGATCTCGGATACAGGCCGGAGAGGGTCTCACAGAGGTCCTCAGACAACTGTTCGTCGAACAGCAGCCGCATCGACTCAAGCTGCCGGTACGCCGAAGGTTCGACGCTCGCGCTCCGCCGCGTAAGCGAGACACGCCCGGATGTCCTGGGCCGTCAACTGCGGGAACTGGGCGAGGAGCTGCTGTTCAGACATTCCACCGGCGAGGTATCCGAGGATGTCACCGACAGAAATGCGGGTGCCGCGCACGCAAGGCTTCCCAAACCTGACAGCGGGGTCGACCGTGATGCGATCACGCAGGTTCACTGTCACAGTGTACGGCAACATGGCGCCGGATCGCAAAGAGGAGTTACAGTTCAACCGCGTGGCGAGTGGGCCGCTCCCTGCGGACACATCTTGAGCTCCCGCACGCGTCGGTCCTCGCGTTGACGCCGCAGGAGCTCGTCAGGTCCCGTCCGGCTGGACGCACCAGCTTGATCGCCTGTCCAACCTGCACACCTGAGGGTCGCATGCAGCTTTGACCTGCGGTGTGCCCGCGAGTGTGCCCAACACTCATCACGCGGTGCCCAATCTGGCCCAACGCCACCCAAGTTGAAGTGAGAAAACAGGCCGAAAAACTCGCACGTTTCGGCCTGTTTTCGATCCAGGCACCGGACTCAAAATCCCCCGCCTGGCAACGGGCGTGAGGGTTCGACTCCCTCCTTCGGCACCAAATAAAGGACTTACACTGAATACTCCCTAACACCATCTACGTCAGATCCACGGAGTGTGCCCAGGGTGATCGAGTGGAGCTTCTGGTGAGCACTCCGGCAGGTCGAAGCTCTCGGCGTCCCGGCGTCGCAAGGAGCGCGCGCCCCGCACGGACTCGTGTCGCCCAACCTCATGCTGACCTGATGTCACCGGACACGAGACGGAGATGCTTCTTCCCTTTGAGCGTCTCGACCCACCGCGTCGCCATCTGATGGCGATTCGTGGTCCGGATCTCGACGAGGCCGTTCGGCCAGACCATCACGCGCGTCTTCATCATCCGGCCACGCACGTAGTCCGTGTCCAGCATGAGCGCTCCCCTTCCAGCAGCGCAGGTGCTGGCACAGATCGTCGAGCGTCCACTCGTCGTGGTCGACGTAGTCAATCTCCGAGCTCCCACGCGGCCGGGCGTCATGGAGCGACAGGACCGCGAGCGCGAAGAGGAGCGCCAGCGCGCCATCCTCGACATCGTCTCGCAGGATCTTGCAGCGTCGCCGGTGGGATGAAAAGGTCGGTTCCTCGGTCGCTTCTGAGGAGAGGATACGGACGGGCAGGGTTCCTATCTTCGCTAGAAGCTCGTACGCGGCTGGTCCTCTTGACGGCATGTGGATCACGCGGCAGAGAGCTCCGGAGAGACATCACGCATGTGGGACCAGTCTCACCAGGTTCGGCCGACCTCCGCTGTCCTGTCAGGCGATCTGGTGGCACACGCGCACGAACAACAGTTCGCTGTCTGACAGTGGGAGAGACACGTATTACCGCAGTACCTCCGAAGCGCGCGGGAGCGTCGCGCTCGATAACAACGGCATGCGAGTAGTCTTGCACGAGCTCCGTGTCGAAGAAATCGTCGAACCTGATTCACCCTGTCGCACCGTCGGCCCCGATACTCGGCCCCTGACGATTCTCGCACGAGCCGGGACACGTGCGCCATGTGGCACGGCTGGAGATGCTGGCTTGTTCTTCATCGTATGCTGACGTAGGCTGTCGCGCATGGCGGATGATGGCATCGCCGTTCCCTACAATCTCCATCTGAAGTCGCTGGAAGCCGTGCTCTCCGGAGTGCGCCGGCCTGGGGATGTCTTCGCGCACGGCGCGTACGACACACCGATGCCACGCGTCGAGGTCGAGGGCGTGGGTGTGCTGTCGTTTCCCATCCCACCCGGACAGGTGCGGAAGCTCATTCGACAGGCGGTCCGCGCGCCCTACGGGCGCGGCGAAGACACGATCGTCGACGAATCGGTGCGCAAGGTGTGGCAGGTGTCGCCTGACGCCGTGCGTATTGGCGGGCGCTCGTGGCAGCGCGCGTTCCAACACATCCTGTCCACCGCCACCCGCGGGCTGGGCTGCGCCGACACCAAAGTGGCGGCCGAGCTGCACAAGCTGTTGGTCTACGACAAGGGCGGATTCTTCAAGACGCATCGCGACACGGAGAAGGCGGCTGGGATGTTCGGGACCCTGGTGGTCGTGTTGCCCTCGACTCACCGCGGCGGCGACTTGCTCCTCCGACACGCGGGGCGGGAAATCTCGGTGAACCTGAGCGCCACGGAGGTGTCGGAGCTGACGTTCGCAGCATTCTATGCGGATTGTGAGCATGAGGTGAGGCCCATCACGTCAGGGAATCGCGTGTGCCTCGTGTACAACTTGATGCAGCAACGAACCGGGAAGCACAGACGCACACTGACCGCGCCGTGCTACGAGACGGAGGTCACTGCGCTCGCGACCGCGCTCCAAGACGGGTTCGCGGCACCAGACGCGTCCGCAAAGCTCACCTGGCTCCTCGAGCATCAGTACAGCCCTGCTGGCCTCTCCTTCGCCGGATTGAAAGGGGCGGATGGGGCGCGGGCGAACGTCCTCCGTCTGGCCGCCGAGCGCGCAGGATGCGCCGTGCACCTGGGGATTGTCCATATCGAGGAATACGGCCTGGCGGAGCTCACCTACGATCCAGATGCGTACCGCCGCTCGCGCTGGCGCTTCTACGATGAGGAAGCAGAGGAGAACGATGAAGATGCCGAGGGCGAGGCCTTCGAGGTAATCGAGGTGTCCGACGGCTGGCGCTACGTGGATCACTGGATAGATCCCAACGATCGCACGATGGACTTTGGCAAGCTGCCACTCGATGACGGGGAAGTGCTCCCTGCTGGCGCATTGGACAACGCGCCGCCTGACGCCCAGCGGGTGACGGAGGCGACTGGGAACGAAGGTGCGAGCTTCGAGCGAGCGTATCACCGAGCGGCGCTAGTGATGTGGCCGCGCGAGCGGTTCCTCGATGTGCTGCTGCCCGCTGGGCCAGGCGCTGCGTTGCCGTATTTGAAGGAGCAGATCGCCGCCTCTGCCACGGCCAACACGCGTTCCGCACGTGACTCGGTGATTGCGATTGCCCGGCGAATCGTCGACGCCTGGGAAGCCTCACCAGATTATCGCGTGTCTCCCGGCGCCGGCACGGTGCCACGTCGCGACGAGATGCTCCACCTGCTCAGCGAGCTCGGCAACGTGCGCTTGCTGGAGCGGTTCATCCGCGGTGTCATGACACGAGAGTACGACGGCAGCGAAAATGAGGCGCTCGCCGCGACGGCTCCGCAGCTGGGTGCGACGAACGTCCGCACCCTCTTCGCGCATCTGGTCCGTGGACACATGCCCGTGGCTCCCCGTGCGTGTGTCAACGTGTTGAACCGCACCATCAGTCACCTGGGACGGCTGAACGCGGCGTGGACGGCGGCGCTCGACGACGTGGCGGTCACCATCGTCGAAGCGCTGCCGAACCTGGGACAGGCAGCAGCCTCTCGCGCGCGGCACGGCTGGCGGCGCCCGCAAAAGACGGAGCCTGTCGACGGCACGATGGTCGTGGAGCTCATGCAAGGGCTGCGTGTGCTACAAGCGCCCAGGTTGCGCGCGGACGCCGCCGCCGCGATCACGGCAAATCCAGCCGGCTTTCGTCCCGATACGGTGGTGGTACCCGCGCTGGAGAGGATCCACACGCATCAGCGAAACGGATTCGCTCTAGACCCCGAGGTCGCACGGTTGTGGGCGTATGCCGCTCAGTTTCTGTTGAGCCGCAGCGAGCGACCACCCACGCCGCCGAGGGATTGGCGGCAAAGCGTGAAGATCTCCTGTCGGTGCGACGACTGTCGTGCGCTCAACGCCTTCGCCCGCGATCCGGTAGCCGATGTGCATCGGTTCCGGGTGCGCAAGGATCGACGCCAGCATCTACACCAGCAGATCGAGCGCCACGGGCTGGACATGACGCACGTAACCGAACGTCAGGGCTCACCCCAGACCCTCGTGTGCCGCAAGACGCGGCGCGCCTACGAGCGTCAATGCGAACAACATGAAGCCGACCGCGCCTCGATGAGCAGCCTCTTGCGCCTGATGCGTCACCCACGCGGCGAACTGGCCGCCCTCGCCGCGCGTATGACGGCTGCAAGGGAGCGCACCGCCACGGTGTGAGCCACGCTGACGATGCCCAGCCCTGAAATCACAGATCCCCTGCAGACATGCTCATGTGTTCGCGTTGCTGGCCGACCAACTCTGGCCAGCAACTACCAGGTTCTGCCTTCCGCGCCAGTGTTCGCATGCCCCTTGCGTCGTCCCTGTGCCGTCGCTTTCGCGGTCATGGTTGACAAGCAACATGATTGCGAAGAACTCGGACCCGCCGCTGTGCTCATGTCACTCCAGCCGGAGAACGGTGCCCGGGTCCTCGTAGCCAGTGATGTCCGTGAAACGACACCCACCGAGAATGACCAAGACCAAGGCGCGCCGTTCCAGGCCTCTGAAGCGCCACATCCTCCGCCTGCTAAACGGAGAGGAGGCTCACACGGTTCTTCTGCAGATGCTCACGACGCGCGCGGATCTTGTTCCTCACGCCGAGGAGTTGGCTCTAGAGCTCTCCTTGGCTACATTGAGATTCACGGATGTAGCCACGGAAGTATCAGCCGTCGTTCGACGGCTCGGTTTGGACGATCCGGATGCTGGAGCACGCGCATCGGGCTCCGTCGAACCGTCAGAGGCCGCCTGGGAGGTCATACCCGGTCGGTCGAACCGTTTCTCGCCGACCTCAAGCGCCCGGATTAAGCTGGATTCAGCTACATGAAGATGAGGCTCTCGAAGTCTGTAAGGGAATCGTGCTTGGCTTGTATCAGGCTGAGCAGGAGGGCAATGAGTTGTTCGAATACGCTGAGGACTGGCCGTCCGAACTGGCCCGCCAGGCGGTGGAGATGTGGCGGCGATACCGACGCAGATTTCCGAGCGACTTCGTTGAGGCGCTCACGCCCGAGTGGGATTGGCTACTCAAGTGAAGTCTTCCAAGTCAGATAGTTGCCACACGAGACCGTACTATCTCCCGTTACGCGTCATAGGATTACTCGCGTTCCTGTCCCAGGACTCCCAAGAGCGCCGAGCAGGCACGGAATTGCCTCCCCTCGAGGCGCCGACGGCGCTGCACCTGCCACGAGGCCCGGTGTATGTGTCAGCATACCGAGCTGGTGACTCGCAGCGCTCGTCAGTGCCTCCAGCTTGGCCTTCGAGCTTGCCAACCGGCTGTTTTCTGACTTCAGTTGGTCGCCCCGTTTGCGCCGCGCATTAAGTTTCCTTGCCGCGGCGTCGGCGCGACACTCTGGTTGTGCCGTGGCTGTGACGAGGTTCCGCACCGCGACTGATCTCCACGATCGCCTCACCTTGTTCCAATAGTCCAATGGCATCCGGAAACGTCTGCTCCAGAAGGGCCTTGAGGCGCGCGTTAGACATGTTCCCGCAGGTCAGCCACAACACCTGGGGCGGCGTTCCGATCCGGCGCACCAAGTCAACAAAATCCTGATCCTTGGTGAACACGACAACCTTCGCATCGCGAGCGCGATCAAAGATGTTGGGATCTTCCGCTTCGCGCAGGCCAAGCTCCCGAACGTGTAACGTGTCAACGCCGAATGCCCGGTGAAGCCAGGGACACAGCTTGGGAGAGATATGCGCGTCCAGCCACAGGATCACGCCGCGATGACCGGATGGTTGAGGCGGCTGCTGGCGAACCGCAGGCATGCTTGAACATCCTCGGGCTCAAGGTCCGGGTGTTCCTTCACGATTTGCTTCGGTGTCATTCCTGACGCGAGGAGCTCGAGAACGTCAGCAACTCGAATGCGCATGCCGCGAATACAGGGACGTCCACCGCACTGCCGTGGGTTCACCGTGATCCGATCCATCAATTGCGCCATGCTCATCCCCCAACTGATAATACGGTCGTTCGGCCAACCCGATGAGAACCTTGTGATCAGTATACAAGACTTGCAGGCGCATCTCATATGGCCAAACTGTGGCACCATCGTTCACTCTTGGCCCCAGCGCCAACGACGAGACGTCACCCACTGGTCGCGCACCCGCGGGAGCGGGGTGTCATCCCACTGGCCATTGCCGTGCGACATGCGCGATCATCATGAAAGGCGACCAGGGCGGGGCCGGAGAGATCCTCAGCGTGATGGATGGCGCCCTCGGCGTGTGTCCCGTTCAGCCCACCTGGCGTGACGATGCCCGTTGCTCACGGAGGACGCATGATCTCATACGTGGCGATGGAGCGAATCGCGGAAAGGGAAGTCGCGTCGAAAGCGAAATCCCGCAAGGGACGTGAGTCTCGCCCATTCCGGGCATACGCGAGGCGTTGGACCGATAAGGACCTGCTCGCTCGGCTGCACGCCGTCGGTATAGACCTGGACAGGCCAACGCTGAGAGGCCTCTGCGAACGCACGCTTTCCGCCGAAGAGATCACCACGTCGCTGTTGCACGAGCGGACCTTCACTGGTACGCGGCAAGGATGGGATCGCGACTGGGTATGGATTTGTGTGGCGACGCTATGGCAGCGGTGGTTTCCGGAGATCCCTTCCTTTGAACGACTCGACGATAGGATGCAGGACGGGTATGCCCTCGTGGCGTCCGGCAAGACGGCAGCCGCGTGCCGCACCTGGCTTGAAGCGTCGGACGACGTGCTCCACATCCTCGACAAAGCACACATAACGTCGATCGGCGAATTCGACGATCGCTTCAGAGGGACCCAGTCCCTGTTCAATTGGCATCAAGATCTCGAGAGTGAGCTGTGGAACGCGGGACTGCAGGATCGGTATTTTCACCGCGCTAGGATTGCCGTCGGCGAAGAATTCCTGAACAGGTTTGGCTCCGACGACGATCTCGTCACCGAGAACTGGCGCCGCGCGGTCGCGGAGTCCTATTACGAGCTCGGCGAGACCAGCCAAGCGGACGCGCTCTACCGTGAATGGCTGACGGCCGATCCGCAGTGGGGGTGGGGGTGGATCGGCTAGTCCGATTGCTCGTGGCACACGCGCACGGAATCGCAAGACCTGACGCGCTCCGAAGTACGTCTTCGCGAAGGCCTGGCCATCGAAGGTGTCCGCGATCGCGTGGATCTCGCGGAACGGCTTGCCGACCTCTGTGAAGAACAGGGACGAAAGCAGGAGGCCAGGGAGCTCCGTCAAGAGTGCCAGCGAGCGATGGCGCGGATTCAGCAAACCGTCGATGTTCACGCACGTGAACGGGTGTTGCGCCAGAAGACCACGACTACGTTTGAAGGCGAAGGCCTGCCGCTCGAGGAGCTCTCGAGCGTCCGGGACTTCGCCCTCCGAACTGCCGAGCAACGTGCCACGGTCAAGAAGGTCGGGCGCAATGATCCGTGCCCCTGTGGGAGCGGGAGGAAGTTCAAGAAGTGCTGCGGCGGCGTCACGTCATGATATCCGCTAGGTATGCCACTCGGTGCACATCGGGTCTGCGCCACAGTCGTACCTGAGGCCGAGGTCGTTCGGGCCGTTGGCTTACCGTTTGCGCCTGCGGGATGCCGTACGGTAGTCGACGGCGTCTCCGGCGATGATGGTGACTCACTTTGCCCCGAGGGCTCCTGTACATGCTCTCCCCACACCATCTGGCGAGAACGGCGGAGCCATCACGTTTCATCGTGCGTGGGAAGCCCCGGCGCCGTCTCCCCGGCAGGGCCGCGGTTTGGACGGGTGAGGGAGTGGTCCAGCGGCGCAGAATTATCCCTCGAGGGGTGCGCTCGCTTTGCGACTGGTGTGCCCGCGCGTGTGCCCAACACCTGCGACCGAGAACGACCGAAGCTCGTCCGTCGTGAGCGGCCAAGGCATCTCTCTCGGTGGCGTCTCGTCCCCGGCAAATGACCAACAGCGTGCCGTACGGCGCCACCAATTCCGCGGTGCGCTGCATGGCGTCTGCACGCACATGCTCAGGCAAGACCTGTAGCGTGTAGGACTCGAGCACGAAGTGAAACGGCGACGCCACTGGTCTGGAGGCCCCAGAAGATCCGCTTCGACGTAGGCGACAGGCGATCCCGCGAAACGCTTTCGGCACCAGCTGATAGCCGTCGCCGAGATGTCGAACGCCATTACGTCGCCACCGGCTACGCCGAGGTACTCCGCGTCGTCGCCCAACCCACAGCCGATCGTCAAGCAACGCTTGCCCCGGAAGTTCACCGCGCTGCGCTGATGCCAGGTCAGGAGATGTGGGTTGGGGACCATGTCCGCCCACTGAATGAGGCGGTCATCATCGCTCGCCTCCCGGTACCGCGCGTCGAACCAACCGTGATAGTCGCCGCGCTGCGCGTGTTCAACGCAGAGTGCGCGTGGCTCGGGCACGATCTCGGGTCATTGCTAATGTGCGTGATTATGGCCGCTATGCCAGGCCACCCGGCCTGGCACTGCTCCAGCACACCTATAGTAGCGACTCTCGGGCTCTACCACCCTGGCAGGCCCTATCTATGGCCCTATCCACGGTGGGTCCATTTACTCGAGTCTGTGGCAGACTAGCCTGGGACAACGGAGGCTGCGATGGGAAGAACGGCCCTGCCCGTGGTGTGTGCATGGCTCTGCGCTCAGCTCGCCGGCGCGCAACCGTCCACTCAGCCCACGCTCGAAGCAGGTCCGGCCGAGATTCTGCGCTTCACAAGCGCGTCACTCGGCCGTGAGCGCGCGTTTACCTTGCTCCTTCCGTCCAAGTACGCCCGGTCATCGCAGCAGCGCTACCCCGTTCTGTATCTTCTTCACGGCGGCGCCAGACAGGACCATGCCGCGTTCACCGAGCGACCGTGGTTCAGCGACCAGGCATCGCGCGACATCATCATCGTGACGCCGAACGGCGACGACAGTTGGTACGTCAACAGCGTTGCCGATCCCAAGGCGCGATACGAAGACTTCATCGTCAGGGACCTGATTCAATACGTCGATACGCATTATCGAACCATCGCGTCGCGTCGCGGGCGAGCGATAGCCGGCATCTCGATGGGAGGCTGGGGCGCCATGATGCTCGGTTTGAAGCATCATGAGCTTTTCGGTGCCGTGGGTGCGTTCAGCGCGCCCTTCGGGATCTCACGGCACGCGTCGGACATCGACATGACGTCGAGAACTCAACGAATGCTCGGAGCACCAGGGAGCCAGCAGCGCCGCGACCGGGACCCGGGAAGTCTAGTAGCCGACGTCCCGGTCAACGCCGTGCCGCACCTCTATGTGGCCTGCGGCGCAGAGGATATGTTCCTCCGCGACAACCGCGACTTCGTTCAGCGGCTGGCTGAGCGGAAGATTCCATACGAGTACCGAGAAATATCTCCAGCGGGCCACTCGTGGGAGCTATGGGATCTGCAGATTCCGGGTTTCGTCGACCTCTTCACCGAGGTATGGGTGGGAGAGTAGAGATCGCGATCATGTTGGTCGCGGGAGTCAGCACCACATCAACGCTCCTCGGCTGGCCCGTAGATTCGGGTTCGAACGGCGCACCTACAGTCGTGCGGCTTGCCTGAAGCTGTAATAGCTGCTTGGTATCAATCCCACGACTCTTGCATCGCGTCTGCGCGCCCTCAAGATCACACCGACCAAGCCGCGCTGATCGCACAGCACCACGTCAAAGCGAAGCATAAGCCCACAGTCGCTGACCACCTCTCTGGGTCAATCGCGCCATGAAGATAGAGCGCGAGCGAGCTGCTGCACGGGCCACACACACCGCGGACGTCAGGCGCACACGGACCACCCGGCTGTTGCGATGAGCGCATGACATCAGTCGCGGCAATCGCCGTGGCCACTCCGCCGTGTCGGGGCTCCCGGTCGTGACCGAGACATAGTCGCGTGACTCATTGCGCGACCTGCAGGGCCTTCAACTCGTTCTGGCCCCGTATGAGCAGCGTGCCATCGACGAGTGCCAAGGGCGCCCAGTTGTCGCCCTCCTCGAGCACCACGGCACTGGCGAGCGGTTTGAAGCCGGAGGGATCGGGCTCGACGAGATACAGCTTCGTGTTGCCGTCGGTCATCAGCAGCAGACCGTCCGCCAGAATCATCCCGCCCCGCACGAACGGTGGCTCCTGGTCGGTCTTCCATTTGATCTGGCCGTCCATGCTCATCGCGACGAGGCCATCGCTCCGGCTGTTGATCGTGTAATGGGCGAAGAAGTGGTCGCTGTAGAGGACCGGCGGTTGCGTGTGCGCGCCGAAGTCGGGGTTCTTGAACAGCTCCGTCACGCCATAGCTGCCGTCGTCCTTCCTCTCGACCTTGATCATCGCCGTGCCCGCTTCGTATCCCCCCGTGATGAGCACACGGCCTTCACCCGCGTCAGCCGGCAGAGGGACAGGGATCCTGCACTGCCAGTTCGTGTAGGTCCACAACACTTTCCCGCTGCGCGGATCGAGGCCGTTGACGCTGCCGTCCCTGGCGGCCCGTCCCCGTCCCACGGCACCGGTGATCACGACGAGGTGGTCTTCGCCGCCCACCCGGACGATGGACGGACTCACATAGCCTGGGACGCCAGACAGCGGGGCCGACTTCCATCTGAGCTCCCCGGTCATCTTGTCGTACGCGACCACGCCCGTCTCTGACGTCTGCGGCGCCACGATCAAGAGGTCGCCGCGGATCAACGGATTCTGCACGATGGCCCATCTCGGCAGCTCGCCGCCACCGAAGTCCTTCCAAATGTTCTTGTGCCAAACCGGTTTGCCTGTCGTCGTGTTGATGGCGTAGAGGTCTCCCAGCGGTCCAACCGTGTAGACGTGCTCACCGTCAACTGTCGGTGTGGTTCGCGAGCCGGCGAACATGAAACCGCCCGGCGCGTCGTAGGCGAAGCTCCAGAGCTCCTTGCCAGTGACGAGGTCGAACACACGGAGCTCGTCGCCGACCTGCTCATCCCTGTCGAACAGATAGACTTTGCCGTCGCTGACGGCCGGGCCGCCGAAGCCAGCACCCACCCGCGCCGTCCACAAGACTCTCGGGCCTGCTTCGGGCCACGTGCGCAGCAATCCCTTTTGATCGGAGATATTGTCCCTCCTCGGTCCGTAGATCCACGGCCAGTCCGCAGCGTAAGCAGAAGTGACCGACACAGCAACGACTAGCGTGACGAGCTTCAGTGAGGTTCTCATCCGTGCGGCTCCTGGATCGTGAACAGTGCGCGGGCGGGCTGCTCGCCCCTACCCACCTGCCGAATCATGCCGTCGCTCTTCGTTACGACGTACAGGTCGCTGTCGTTGTCCACCCCGAAGCGCACGTCCATACGGCGGCGGCCCGAGGGGACGCCGGCGCCCGGCAGCGTCGATCGCCGTAACGCTCTGGAGATCTCGCCCGGTCGGTCGGGTCACGTCACAGTTGCGTCACAGCTCTTCGATCGGGTCCTGAATCGTCGGTGAGGGCTCCGCCTTCGAGAACGGCAAGACGAACTCCTCGGTCGACGTGCGACCTCGAAGACGTTCTTTCGATTGTTGTGCCTGATAGAGGGGATCTTCTCAGCGGTCCTCACTTCCACCATGTCGCCGCGAACCGGTGCCGGGACCGCGCTCCATCGAAGCTGGTCACCGCGCGGGTAAACATGCCGCCCTTCAGGGCGCGCTCGTACTCTGACTGATACTGGGAGCCGGACATTCCGTGCCGGTCTTTTCGCCCATTCGTCTGAATCTGGGCGAACACCGCCGTGATGTACGGCTTGCCCTGATGCACGTAGGCGTTGAGGTAGATCGGTTGTCGTCCGGCCTGGCTCTGGCTGTTGTATTCGGCTTGATACCGATCCTCCGGAAGACGCGACTTGACGACCCAACCACCGATCGGCTGCTTGCGATAGAGTACGGTATAGTGCCAGTCGTTGCCGGTCGACACCACGGAGACGTTCACCGCCGACATGCCGGCCTTGGCGGCTCCATCCATCTCCGCCATGTGCTGGTCGTACGTAAGACCGTGACGGGCGCGAAAGCCCGGTTTGTTCTTGACGAAGATCACCGCATAGCGCGTCAGAGAACCAGAGTTATAGCTGTCCACGAAGACGGGGTGGAATTGCTCGGCGTTGTTGTCGTCGAAGACATCCTGATAGCTGCGCGCAGTGAGCCCGAAATAGGCCCGCCAGGCGCCCTTTGCCGGCCGCCATACCTGGTTGACGAAGGCCTTACCACCGACGGTGTAGAAGTCCAGCCATTCCGCCCACATGCCTGAATCGGCGAGGTGCTGGAACAACGCGCCGAAGCGGTCGGCCGGATAGCCGTGTCGGGCGTACTCGGCACCGGGCGTCCGCGACGGCCAGATCAGGGAGGGCCCGGGAGGGATGGGCTTGCGGGCGAAGCTCTTCCACTCCGCCCAGGGCCCCGTGCTGTTACTGCGAGGGACCGAAAGACCGCTCGCGAACCTCATCTCGACCGGCGTCCCGCCGCTCTTGGCGGTGCCGGCTTGACCGCCCTCCTCGCGGTGGATGTGAAGGTGCGGTGCCGAGCTGGTGCCCGAGTTGCCGACCAGGCCCAGCTTCTGGCCTTTCTTCACCGTCTTCTGCTGATCGACTGGCACCCGGATGTAGGGCCAGGCCTCTTCAACGGCGGGCGAGTTGATGATCGTCGGCAGAAGCTGGTCGTTGTGCGGACAGAGGGAAGCGGGAACTGTACCGGGCTGGAAATGCGCGTATTCGACCCGCGTGCCATCCGCGTGCTCGACCCAGAACCCGTTACCGCCACCGTATATGCGAGATTTGTTGCCCTCGTGTTTCGTCAGCTCCGGGTGCCAGCTCCCCTCGCCCGAGCCCGGCTTCAGATTCTGCGGCGCGTTGCGCCAACAGGCGATGACCTTGCCGTCGGCCATCGCGTAGACTGGTTTGCCGTAGATGTACCAGACGTTGTTGTCTTTTCCGTCGCCGGTGAATTCCTTCCATTCCGCGGAAACATAGCGCATCGCCCCGAGGTCGTAGCCGTATTTCTGGACGCCGCCCTCGCTGTGGATCTTGCGGCCCCAGTAGACACGCTCATCCTCCCGGAAATCCTCACCCTTGAACGGCAGGCCCCATCGAAGGTCTACGCTGGCCATCCCCAGGACCTGGGGCCGGATGGCCATCCTTCGACGGTCGTCCTGGCCCGAAACCGAGTTGGGGTCGGCAAAGGCGACGATGAGGAGGACAGCACCAAGGCTCAGGAGCTTCGAGCTCTTTGCGCCGCGCATGGCTCTCCTCCTCAGTGGCTGGATCCAGCACGGGTCCGCGTCGTCGAGTGGACCGCTCTCGGCGTCCGGGGGCGAAATGGTCATGGACTTGCTTCTCATCGGATCCTCCTTGTCGCGTTCACCGAGAGGACACAACCGGACGCGCCAGCCCCAATCCGACGGACCGTCCTCCCACTTGACTCATTAGCTGAAACGACGCTGAGATGGATCGAGAACAGCCAGCGGACACCATGAATTTCCGTCACTCAATGACAGAAATTCATGGTGCCCTCCACGGCCCTACGCGCTATCGGGGGTGCATGCAGCCGTTTCGAGGAGCCGCGCCTGAGGTCTTGCCGTAGCGTCTGCGGCTGCACCCTCAGCACGGGCCGGCTTTTGGACCGCGAGCAAATCATGCTGCCCGGGCAATTTGGAGGGGCAAACTTTGGCGGCAGGATCTCGAACACCGGCGATGTTCCAACCTGGCAAGCCGGACGCACAGGGTTACTACGCGTTTGCGCTGCCCTACGCTCAAATGTAGCGGCTGTGGGTGTCCGGGATTCGCCCGGGTAGTGCGCTATTGTTAGGGCATGACGCGACAACAGTATTCATCTGGCACGAAATGGGAACCGATAGTCGGCTACTCGCGCGCGGTTCGCGTCGGCCCGCACGTCTACATCACGGACATCGGCCAGTGGGAAGCGGTCGGCCGCGCACATGGCGAGGTGTTCGGCAAGATTCTGCCGGCAACGACAATGGTGGAGGTCAGCAAGCTGATCGACCCGCAGATGCTGGTGGAGATCGAAGCGGACGCGGTGGTGGAGCAAGGGTAGCAACGAGGCCTGAGTCTCGCGAGCGCTCCGCCGGTCCACCGAAACGAGCTGAAGAGGTCGCGCACAACCGACCGTCGCGCGAACCGACGCTTGAATCGGGTTCGTTCGCGAGGCGCGCCGCGCGGGATAGACGCAGCCAGCAGCGCGGTCATCGTCAGAACGAGCCCTGAGCAACGCCGGCATCTATGGCGGCCTACCTTCCGATACTCGTGAGCGCGGTCTCCCCTAAGCGATCGCGCAACTGCGCAAGGTACAGGCTCGCGGGCGCGACCGGCATGCCTGGCGACTCGTGCGTCTCCGACGGGCTCTCCGGAATCGGGATCCGGTTGCCGTGCCACAGCATCGGCGTGAATCGCCCTGTGCAGCCGATGCACCAGTTCTTCGAGCCGGGCGGCTGCTGAATGAGCAGTACCTCGGCCTTCACGTTCCACGCGACCGCCCAGCCGACGCTCCAGCCATGACCCGAGCCCGCATGCTCGCGGTTCGCGAACGCGATGTTCGGTCGTCGATCGGTACCACCCGTGAACTCGCTGCTGTCCACGAGCAGCCCGGTCGCCCACCGCTGATGCGGCGCGATGCCCGCGGTCGTGCTCTTGAAATCGAGCACGATGTTGGGGCCGGTCACACCGACCTGCGTGACGACAGGCCATACTCCCTGGCCTGTGACGCTCGACCGATGGAGCAGAATCTGCGTACCGGAGATGGCAAAGTCTGCCGGTGCCGCCGCTGCCGTGAACGGCACAGTGTGCTGAATGTGCACGTCGTCGATGGTGACTCTACGCACGGTCGATCCGAATGTCGTGCTGTTGTGCGTATCGACCGACACGACGTCGCGCACCCAGCCATCGCTCACCGCGTTCATGCGGAGCAGCGTGTACTGCGCCTCGCTGATCGGCTTGTCCTGAGCGGGAACAGTCACCCGTAGCGACTCCACGCCGACCTGCTCGATGCGTCCGGGGAACGTGTACTTCACGACGGTCGTCCCTGGAGGATTCAGGTACGCCGCATCCAAAGAATCCGACAGCGGCACATCGAACGTGATGCGACTGCCGTCCCTCGATCTGGCTCGAGACGGCCCTGGGTCTGTCGCGCTCCGGCCACGCTCAGGGCGCCCCTGAGATTCTCGAAGGCTCGAGGGACCGTCAATCGATTTGATCACACGGTCCGTAGTGATAATCGTGCCTGGCTTCAGCCACGTCTGAGGCTTGCCGTCTCGCACGAGCGTGTCCATTCCCATGAAATGGATCCACGCCTTGGTCACCGCTCGTCGAATGACGACCGGATCGCCGACGCGAAAGGCGGCCGCCGAGTCGACCGTGACCGTGTCCGCACCGGCGGGAACGTACCCGTCCGTCACGGTCGCCGGCGCTCCCTCTGGCTGCCATGTTCCCGATCCGCCGATGTCGAGCACGCGATGCGGCGCGCCGCTCACGCGAAGCACGGTATCGTTCTTTCCCGATCCGCTCCCGCGCAGCACGACGCCACTCGCGGCGATCCGCAACGGCCCACCAATGTCATACATGCCGCGCTCGAGCAAGACCGCGCCCCGGAAACCGTGCGCGTCGGGCGGCCGCGCCGCCACTTCGTCAACGGCGGCCTGAATGCTTGCTGTGTTGTCGCCGGGGGTCGGTCTCACCGTGCGCGCGACCCGCACATCGGGAATACGCACGCCGCCACCGCTGTAGCCGGCGTGCGAAAAATCCATGATCCGATTCGCGCGCGCGTCGGTGCCGTACTGGAGACGCCCGTTCGCGTCGAGCCACACCCAGCGTGATGTCCCCTGCGCGGCCACCGCTGCGGCGCTCAACAGCACCGAGGCAGTCACCGTCCACGTTCTACTTTTCACTTGGCACTTTTGCTTTCTCAGAACCCCAACCTGAGCCCTAGCCGGAACAGCCGCTCGTCGATCCCCTCGCGCCCGCTGTTCGCCGTGCTGTCAATCATGCCAAAGTTGCTGGCATTGACGCTGTCCTCCGGGTTGGCGAAGTGCGGGGTGTTCGTGACGTTGAAGATCTCGACTCTGAACTGCAGCGTTCTGCTGCCTCCAAGCGCGAACTGGCGGAACACGCTCATATCGACGTTGGCGAATCCCGGACCGCGCATGCTGTTGAACCCAGCCGTGCCGAACCGCCGCTCGGTCACCGGCCGGAACGCCGAGATCTCGAACCACGGGTTGTCCGCTCCGATGCCGCCCAGGATGTCGACCTCTTCCTTCACCTGATCGGCAACCTGATTGCTGCCGGGCAAATCCAGAGACGTCCCTGCCGAGGTGACCGTCAACGGCGATCCGGAATACGCGCTGAACAGACCGTTGACCTGCCACCCGCCGAATACCGTCGAGGCGAGGCCGCCGTCATTCAGGAACGGCTTGTCGCGGCCGAAGGGCAGCTCGGCGATGAACGCTGCTTGGAAGTTGTGGGGCCGATCCTGAGGAAGACGCGCCTCGTTGAGATGAAAATACTCGAGCGCCTGGACCCGCGGCGGGTTATCGCTGAGGGTATCGCAGCAGATGCCGAAGGCCTTGGACCACGTGTAGGCGACGCGCGCCTGGAAGCCCTGCGCCATCCGCCGCATCACCGAGATCTGGAGCGAGTCATAGTTGCTCCAGCCCGGGTTGCCGAGGATGCCGGTCGCACCGGTCCGTCCGAACTGCTCGAACAGCGGACGCCCTGCGTCGCCGGCGCCGATCACCTGCCCGGCGTTGGCGTCCAGGATCTGGTTGATGTCGCGCTGCCGCGTGGCGACGTAGCCGGCCTGCCCCGTGAATCATCCCGGCAATTCCGACTGCACGGTGAGGTTCCACGATTGGATGTACCCGCGCTTCGGCTCCTGCGGAAGCGCCCGCGCGCTGACGTCGAGCGGGACGGGGATCACGCCGCTGCTCAGATCAGGCACCGGAATGGCGGGAATGCCTTCACGCAGGCGGCCCGCCGGCTGGAACGAGCTCGCTTGCGGGACGCTGAGGGAGATCGAAGAGGGATAGTTCCCGACGAGGTTGCGAACGAACGCGAGGGGGGTACGGATCGTAGTTGATGCCGTAGCCGCCGCGCACGACGACCCGATCATTCACGCGGTACGCGAGCCCGACGCGCGGGGACACATTTCCCGCTCCCATGTCGTAGCCGCAGTCGGTTGGGACGGCGCCGAGACCGCAGATGAGCATTTGGTTGGTCTCGATGTCGTAGCGCTCCATGCCGCGGGTCGTGCGCGTGCCCATCGGGAAGTAGTCGTAGCGCACCCCGAGCGACACGGTCAGATTGCGGGTGGGCTGCCACTGGTCCTTCGCGAAGAAGCTGAACTGCCAGTTGCGGCTTCTCGTGAAGCCGTCTTCGAAGGGGATCACGCTCTTCGAGATGCCCGTCGGGAGCCCCAGAAGAAATGAGGCGAACGTGTTGAACTGATTCGGCGACGGACCGCCCGAGAGCGCCGTCGGGCCTCCAGCGAACGTAAAGCTGCCCGATCCATTGCCGAGCTCGTGCCGGTTCATCGCCTGCCGCACGATGTCACCGCCGAACTTCAACGTGTGCGTGCCTCTCGTCCAGGTCGCGTTCGCCGTGTACTGGAGCTGCCAGTTGTCGTCGATGTAAGGCGAGTTGCTGCTGCCCGCATATCCGATGTTCGAGTAGTCGGTGATGTCGAAATGCGGCCAGCCCCCGGCGAGCCGATCCGGCCCGTTCGTCCCCGGGATACCGAGAACGCTCAGCCCGAGATTCTCGTCCATGCGGTCGGGCTCGGAGAGCACCTCGATCGTGGTGACGCCCGCATACGTATCGATCAAGAAGTTGGGTGAGAACACATACGACCCGCTTCCGGTAAACGTGTAGGTGTCGCCGAGACCGGTGCCTGCCTTCGCCGCGGACGAATTGATGGGAAGTCCACCCAGCGTGCCAAACATCGCTGGGTTCTTGAAGTTGTAGCCGAGCCACCCGAGACGGGCGGCAATCGTGAGCCTGTTCGTCGGATTGTAGTTCACCTTCGCGTCGACATTGTGCCGGTCGAACGTGTACTCGCCGGTGGCGAAGTAGTTGTTGGCGAGACCCGGTTGGTTTGGCGGGGGCAGGTCGGCGATCAGCGTCTGCACAATCGGATCGAACCGCTCGCGCGGAATGATGTTGCCGGGAAACGCGGTGCGGCCGCTGCCGTTCGCGGCCCCGGTGAATGGATCGTAGATCGGTGTTGGCGAGGCCGAGAAATCTCCGTTGCGCATTGCGGCGGTCGGGACCGTGCCGAACCGCTGGGCTATCTGGCGATCGAACGTGCCCTGATAGCTGCCGAAGAAGAACAGCGTGTTGCGAACAATCGGTCCGCCGAGGGTACCGCCGAACTGGTTCTGGCGCGCGTCCGGCTTGTCCTCGCCGGAAGGCAGGAAGTACGGCTTCGACTTCAGCGCTTCGTTGAACAAATACTCGAACAGCGAACCGTGAAACTCGTTGGTCCCGCTCTTGATGAGCACGTTGGCCGACATCCCTCCCGAAAGCCCCTCGTCGGCGTCGAACGTACTGGTCGTCACGCCGACTGATTCAATCGCCTCGAGCGCCGGCACGTACGCGGCGACATGCGGCAGCCACAGGTTGTTCGAGATCGCGCCCTCGATACGTATTGCATTCGCATTACGCGTGGTGCCGTTCGAGCTGAACGCGAGGCCGCGAGCCGGATTGACGGCAACCGAGTGCATGTTTTCGGGCGGCGAAATGCCTGGGACGGTGACGAACAGGTTCTGATAGTTGCGCCCGACCGGAACCGGGAGATTCTGGAGCTGCGCTGCCGGAATTTCTGTCCGCACGTCCGCACGGTCGGTCTGTAGCACTGCGATGCCGGCGCTGACAGTGACGGCATCGGTCACCTGTCCGACCTCGAGCACGCTGCCGACACGGGTGATGCTGTCTTCGGAGACGGCCACGCCCGTCGTCACGAATTCCTTGAAGCCCGAGATGTTGACGCGAACCGAGTAAATGCCGGGAGGGATGGACGCGAACGTGGCGATACCGCCGTCGTTCGTGACGCCGCTGCGCGCCAAGGTCGTCTCGGTCTGCGTGATGGTGACGTCGGCACCGGGAACGGTGCCGCCGCTCCGGTCGGTCACCGCTACGACGATGGAACCGTATCGGACCTGTGCTTCGAGACTGGGCACCAGGACGGCCGTCGCGAGAACGAGCACGACGAGAATCGCAAGCCGTAAAGCGCGCTTCATATTCCCACTCCTTCGAGACGCTGCAAAACTGCTGTTCGCGGCCGGCACGCCTCGTCCCACGAGCGAACTGGAGGCGCCGCTCGGAAACTAGACCAGTCCGCCGCTCGGAAAGTGATCCACCT
>WHTT01000006.1 GCA_009377605.1 Luteitalea sp. | reverse complement strand
CCGCGCGCGGGAATTCCGCCAGCTGACCCTGGAGGCCGAAGCGGTGGCGGCGTTTCCCTATCAGCCGACCGGGTGCCGCGAGACGTATCGCATGGTCGTGCTGCGCAAGAACATTTCGGTGGCGCAAGGCGAGGAGCGGCTGTTCGATGAGATCCGCGATTTCTTTTATCTCACCAACGATCGTGAGACGCCAGCGGCCGAGGTCGTCTTCCTGGCCAACGATCGGTGCAACCAAGAGAACCTGATCGCCCAGCTCAAGGCCGGCGTCGGCGCCCTGCAGATGCCGGTCGATACGCTGCTCAGCAACTGGGCGTACATGGTCATGGCGGCGCTGGCGTGGACGCTCAAGGCGTGGTTCGCGTTGCAGTTGCCAGAGACCGGCCGATGGGCGACGCCCCATCGCCGCGAGAAAGACGCCGTCCTGCGTATGGAGTTCAAGACCTTCCTGAACGCGTTCATCCGGGTCCCGGCGCAGGTGGTCCGCACGGGGCGGCGCCTCGTCTTTCGCCTGCTGGCGTGGAATCCTTGGCAACACGTGTTTCTCCGCGGCGTCGATGCGTGTGCCGGCCCGCTGCGATGTTGACACGGGGTGATCGGCGTGAAACCGGGATAGGGAGGCCCGGCTGGCATCCACCGTTCGAGCAGCGACACGGAGCGACGTACTGAACCACGAACAACCGAGTCATCACGAGCGCGGCACGGGCGCCGGGAGACGTGGTGTCGCCTCACCCCGATGTCATCGGCGTGCGCTCATGAACCGAGTTAGAACACGCTTGTTTTGGGACTAGCATGTCGCTGTTCCCTCACCGCAGCTCGAGCGCGACGAGGGACTTCGGCGGCATTTCCACGGTAAGTGTTTCTCCGGACAGTCGAGCGCCGTCGAATGACTCCGGCTGCACGAGGTTCGGCTGGTCGAAGGTGTTGTGCGCATTCATCGCGTCCGCCGTGAGGACACGGCCAGAGACCTGTGACGCACGTTGGCCGCGCAACGTGACGTTCACCGTGCGCGCCTGATGAGGATCCACGTTCGTGATCGCGATGTGGAGCCGGCCGTCGCGGTCTCGTGAGGCAGAGGCGCTCAGTGCCGGGATCGATGCGTCGCCGTGCTCATACTTGCCGGCGTCGAGCGTGATTGGAAGCGACACTCCATCGTGATGAACCTTGTAGAGCTCGAAGACATGGTAAGTGGGCGTCAGAATCATCTGCTGGCCCTCGGTGAGGATCATGGCTTGGAGCACGTTGACGGTCTGTGCGATGTTGGCCATCTTCACGCGGTCGACGTGCTTGTGAAAGGTGTTGAGGACCAACGACGCCGCGAGGCCGTCACGTAGGGTGTTCTGCTGGTAGAGAAAGCCCGGGTTGCTGCCGGGCTCACCTTGATGCCATGTTCCCCACTCGCCCGCGATGAGCCAGACCCGCTTCTCCGGATCGTACTGGTCCATGATCGTGGGAGTGGCGCGTGAGCAGCTCGTCCCAGCGCAACGAGCCCTTCATGAGCTCGAGCCACTCCGCCTCCGTGAACTGCGTCGCTCTGCCCTTCTTCTCCCAGGTTCCGGTGATGGTTGTAGTAGTGCAGATCGATGCCGTCGATCATTGAGCCGGCTTCCCGCATCAGCACTTCCGTCCAGTCATAGTTGTCACCGGCGCCGCCGGCGGCGATACGGAACGGGCGCACGTCGCCGTAGGGGTGCAGATAGGTGGCAAACCGCTTGTACTCGTCGGCGTAGTACTCGGGGCGCATGTTCCCGCCACAGCCCCAGCTTTCGTTGCCAACACCCCAGTAGCGAACGTTCCACGGCTCGTCACGTCCGTTCTTCCTCCGCAGGTCGGCCATCGGGCTCGTGCCAGGATGGTTCATGTACTCCCACCACTGGGACATCTCCTGGACGGTGCCGCTCCCAACGTTGCCGACGATGACCGGCTCGGTGCCGAGCCGGTCGACGAGCTCCATGAACTCGTGCGTGCCGAAGCTGTTGTCCTCGGTCACGCCGCCCCAGAGGTTGTTCACGATCGTCGGACGCCCGTCGCGGGCGCCGATGCCGTCCTGCCAGTGGTAATAGTCAGCGAAGCAGCCGCCTGGCCACCGGAGATTTGGAATGCCAATGGCACGAAGCGCCTTGACCACGTCCTCTCGAATGTGCCATTCGCCAGTGCCTGTTTTCGTCCAGATCCCATCGTAGATCCCTCGCCCGAGATGCTCCGCGAAATGGCCGTAGAGGTGGCGGCTGATGGTGTCTCGTCCGAGGTCGGCGTTCACGACCATCCGGTGGGCTGCCGGCGCGGCGAGGGGTGGAGAGGAGGACGAAAGGAGGACAGCGAGAGCGAGCGCGGCAATGAATCGAATCGTCATCCTGGGGCCTCGCGGAGCGTGCGGTGTAGAAAATCTCGGCATGCCTCGAGGAGCGCAGCCGACTCCTTGCCGCCGACGAGCCGTGCCATCACCAACCCACCTACCATGCACGCCAGCGTTCCGATGGCTTGCTCTTCCCTGAGCTCGTCGCGGCGCCGCGTCGGGAAGAAGCCACGCATCCAGTCGAGCCGCTGGCGCACGGCGTGAGCGAGATCGCGCCGTCGCCTTCCGCTGACACGCGCGACCTCGGGACCGAGGGCTGCGACGGGACAGCCGCGTTCGGGATGCACGGCGTGCTCCGGGCTCAAGTATGCATCAATCATCGCATGGAGGCGACGCTCCGGCGGGATGGACTCGAGCGCTTTCGAGAGTAGCTCGATGGTCTGACCGCTTGCATGCTCCAAGGCCGCGCCCAGCAGGTCGTCCTTCGACGAGAAATGGGCGTAGAAGCCGCCGTGTGTCAGCCCCGCGCCAGCGCAGACGTCCTCCACTCGGACCTCGGACAGCCCGCGCGCACGGAACGCCGCCGACGCCGCTTGCACGATCCGATCGCGCGTTCGGGACTTGTGGTCCTTTGGCCAAGGCATCAGTTGCCTCCATTCATGATCATCATCATATGGTGTGAAAGCACACCCGGACAAGGCCGGGGGCCGCGTCAGCCACGCGACGCTTGACACTGCCGCCGTGACCTAGCTACGATGCATACAATATGATAGAAATCATATGGTGAATATATGAACTTCGTCGCTCTTCGCATGCTGACCGGTGATCGGGCCAAGTACTTCGGCCTGGTCTTTGCCATTGCGTTCTGCACCTTCCTCCTGGAGAACCAGACCTCGATCTTCGCCGGCATCATGAAACGCACGGGCAATCAGGTCCTCGACGTGACGGACGCCGAGGTCTGGGTCATGGATCCGAAGACCGAGTACCTGGTGCACCGGCCGTGGGACACGTGCGCGGGAACGCGGAGCGCTCGACGCCGCTCCAGTTCGTGCGGCTCGAGCCGTTCGTCGTGCCGAAGCGATCGCTGACCGGCGAGAGCACTGAACGAGTCGACACGCGCGTTCTCCAGGTCGTCTATCGTGTCGAACAAGAGGACCTGCCGCTCTTCGTGGGACAGCAGCTCGACGTATTCATCGATGCCGCCGACGCTCAGGCAGGGGGACGGTGACGCCGTTCGCATCATTAGTATTGACTTATATAAGCTGTTGCTGCATCATCGGCCGCGTGGTTCCCTTTCGGAGGTACCGATGATGAAGATTGACGTCGCCTGGCGAGAGCCAAGCTCCAGCGAACAGCTGATGCACGCGTTCGACGTTCTTGGGGATCCCGTCCGACGTCGCATCCTGGAGCTGCTCGCCGACGGGGAGCACTCCTCGGGGGACATTGTCGCGGTCGTGCAGCGCGAGTTCCGCATCACACAGTCCGCGGTGTCGCAGCATCTCCGCGTGCTTCGCGAGAGCGGGTTCGCCACTGTCCGTATCGACGGACCGCGCCGTGTCTACGCGGTGGACGCCGCGCCACTGCAGGAAGTCAACTCCTGGCTCGACCGATTCCGGCGATTGTGGGAGCCGCGTCTCGAGGCGCTTGCGACCGAGATCGCCCGGGGCAAGCGGAAGCGCCGTCACTGACGTATGTACCGAGGGATGTGGTGTCAATTCCGACGCGCGGCATGCTGCATGGCGCTCATCGCTGTTCTCACCGGCTGTGGGGCCCGCGGGCAGAGCCGGCCGAGTCCGACCGTCGGCGTCGAACGACAACGGCCGACAAATATCGTGCTGATCGTCGCGGACGATCTCGGTTGGACGGATCTCGGCTCGTACGGCAGCAGGTATTACGAGACGCCGAACATCGACCGCCTGGCCCGCGAAGGCATCCGCTTCACCGCGGCGTATGCGAATCCGAACTGCACTCCGACGCGGGCGGCGCTGATGACCGGCCGCTACGGCACCCGGACCGGAGTCTACACGGTAGGCACTGGCGCACGCGGACTCGAGAGATTCCGCCTGATGACTCCCGTTGACAACGTCACGGATCTCCCGCTCGAGGAGATCACGTTTCCGGAGGTTCTGCGCGACGCAGGCTATGCCACGGCACACGTCGGGAAGTGGCACCTGGGCGGGCCAGGACACCTGCCGGAGGAGCAAGGATTCGGCTCGAACGTGGCGGGAAACGGCTCTGGCTCACCTCGCGGCGGCTACTTCAGTCCCTACAAGAACCCTCAACTGCCCAACGGACCGGAAGGTGAATATCTGACGGACCGGCTCGCGGAAGAGGCGGTGGCATTCATCCACCAAAACGCTCAACAGCCGTTTCTCCTCTATCTGCCGTTCTATGCCGTGCACACTCCCATCCAAGCCAAGGGCGATCTGATTTCGAAATATGAGGCGAAATCAGGTGAAGCCGGCCACGGCAACCCGGCGTATGCAGCGATGATCGACAGCCTCGACCAGGGTGTGGGCCGTGTGCTGGACGCGCTCGATGAATTGAGCTTGAACGATTCCACCGCTGTCTTCTTTTATTCAGATAACGGGGGTGTGGGCGGGTATTCAGCCACAGGTGTTCGCGCGCGGCTGGAGGTCACCTCCAATGCGCCGCTGCGGGGCGGTAAGGGGATGCTGTACGAGGGCGGCGTGCGCGTGCCGCTCATCGCGCGGATTCCGGGCGTGACGCCGCCAGGCACGACGTCCACCGTTCCGGTGATGTGCGTGGACTTCTTCCCGACGCTGCTGGAGATCGCGGGCGCCAACGTTCGTTCGGATCGTCCTATCGACGGCGTCAGCTTCCACGACGTTTTGCGCGGGATGGAACCGGATCCCCTGGCGCGGCCACCGATCTACTGGCATTTCCCGGGGTATCTCGAAGGCGTGGCAGAAGAAGGCGAGTGGCGCGCCACGCCAAGCGGAGCAATCCGAGCCGGCAATCACAAGCTGATTGAGCGTTTCGAAACAGGTGGGCTGGAGCTCTACGACCTCGAGGAAGACATTGGCGAGCGGAACAACCTGGCAGACTCCCAGCCGGAGGTTGTCGAGCAGCTCCGCAGCCAGCTCGAGACGTGGCGCCTCTCTCTCGGGGCGGAGATGCCGACGATGAAGCAGTGAAAAGGGGACTGCCCCTCTTTTTCGTCAGCGTCAGGACCGAAAAAGGGGGCTGTCCCCTTTTCACGTCGCCTTTTCCGGGTTACCCGCCAGAAACGGCCTGCAGAATCGTGATCTGATCCCCGTCACGCAGGCGTTGCCCCGCTTCGTCGAGCCAGCGGCTGTTCACATCGTTCAAGAAGCACAGAACGTGGCGACGGAGGTGTCCCGTTTCGTCACAGAGATGGACACGCAGGATCGGCAGTTGGCGATAGGCGTCCTCGAGCGCCCCCTCGAGCGTGTCGCCCTCGATGGCGAGCGTGGACACGCCGCCGAGCACGGAGCGCAACAACGACGGCAGCTCGAGCGTGGCCCGCGGCATCTTACGACTCCTGCACGTACGCCTTGACGCTCAAGATTCGCGGCAGCGTGCAGGGCAGCGGCTGCCACGATTCGCCCTCGTCTGCGCTCGTATACACGTTTCCGGCGGTGGAGCCCACGTAAACGCCGGTTGGGCTCAGGCCGTCGACCGCCATCGCGCCGCGGAGCACGCTTGCATACGACTGGTCCGGTAAGCCCCGGGCGAGCTCCTCCCAGGAGTCTCCATCGTTGCGGCTCCTGTACACGCGGAACTTGCCGTCGACCGGCAAGCGGTACTCGTCGCTTTCCATGGGGAAGGAGAAGATGGTCTTGGTGCGATCATCCATGGCGATCGGGAAGCCAAACCACGAGGGCAGGCCATTCTCGATGCGCTCCCAATGATCGCCACCGTCGCGGGTTCGGAACATGCCCGTGTGATCTTGACGGAAGAGCGTGTTGGGGTCGTCTGGGTCTCGCACCAAGCCGTGCACACAGTAGCCGATTCCAGGAAACTCCTTGTCCTCGGCGAGGCAGCGAACGCCTTCGTTCTTCGGCGCCCACGTGCTGCCGCCATCATCCGAGCGCCAGACGCCTACTGCTGACATGCCGCACCAAATGCGCTCGGGCTGCTTCGGATGGAGGAGCACGACGTGTGCACAGAGACCACCCGCGCCCGGGAACCATCCGCGCCGGCTCGGGTGGTCGTTGAGGCCGCTCACCGGCTGCCACGTCTCGCCATCGTCGTCGCTCGTGAAGAGCCCGGCAGTATCGACCCCGGCGTAGTGACGGGATGATCCACAGTGGAACGTCCAGATCTGGTTCAGCTTTCGGTCGCCGCCCTCCGGGTAGGCTGGCGCCGCGGTGATCTGCCGCCAGTTCTCGAGATCTGTTCCCGTGTGAATTCCGGTGCCATAGACGTCGCTGGCCGTCGCGAACAGATATCGTCCGCTAGGAGTCCGCGCCGTCGAGGTGACCTTCCAGCCCTTGAAGATCGGCCCCTCGATATCCCATGTGCGCCGAGCGGCGTCGGAGCGCGCGATGAACGCCCCCTTTGCCGTCCCGACAATCAACACCACCTGCATGCCTGTCCCCTTTCGACTTTCCTCACGGCTCGCCTTCGGCTCGCCACCAGGCTCGCTCAGGGCAAGCCGTGAGGCGAGTCGAAGGGTTGGTTCCAGATTCCTGATTCCGGATTCCCGATCTCCGGCTCCTCAATTAGTCTTCGCACGCTTTCGACGTCTGTCTCAGTATTTTTCGCGCGGCCGCAGGTAGGGCGAAAGGTAGGCGATTTCCTGCTCGACCTCGCGCGGAGAGCGGCATGTCGTGGCGATCTCTCGACGTATCAGCGAGATGAGCTTGGTTCGCGAGATCCAGAGCTTGTTTCGATTTGGTTTCTCCCCCGCAAGATGGCCACGGATGACCTCGTAGGACTTCGGACTCGCCTCCTTCAGCCGTTTGAGCGCCCGTTCGAGGAGAAACTGTACCCAGACCCGGTCGAAGGAGGGGGCCGCCACGGCCACGTCAATCTCTTCCTGCACCATGTGCGGTTGTCGGCGGTTCCAGTCCTGAATGACCCGGATCGTGACCGTGCACAGCAGGCTGCGAAACCGGCCCTTTGTGGCATCCGCCTTGGCGAGGACATCACCTTTCAGGAGGCGCACGAAGACGTCCTGGCAGAGATCTTCGGCCTGCTCCGGGCCGATCCCGCGGCTACGAATAAAGGACAATACGGGCGCCCGGTACTCCTGCGCCACCTGCTCGAGCGCACTTGGATCCTGCGCGCCTGCGGCCCTGACGACGGTCCAGACGGTGGTGGGGAACACGTGACCGAGTGTACCCCGAACGAGGTAAAATCAGGGGCTTCATGCCGGAAGAGCAAGCGCTTGCCGAGACCGCGATTACGACAGATCTCTTCGGATCCGAGGGGCTAGCGGAGGACGGTTGGCCCCCTGCGCCCGAGCGATACGTGATCGTGCGCCAGCTCGGTCGTGGCGGCGCCGGTGCCGTGTTCCTCGCTCGTGACACGCAGCTCGGTCGTTCCGTTGCCCTGAAATACCTCGACCAGGACCGGCCGGCGCAGTTGGAGCGCTTCTTTCGAGAGGCCAGGTTCGCGGCGCGGCTGAACAATCCGTCGATCGTTCAGGTGCACGAAGCGGGTGAGATCGACGGGATTCCCTACATCGTGATGCAGTACGTGCCCGGCGGCAGCCTCGCACGTGCCACCCTGGGTGTGCGAGCGACCGTCCACGTCATCCGGCAAGTGGCGGATGCGCTCGCCCACGCGCATCGCGAGGGCGTCGTTCATCGCGACATCAAGCCGGAGAACATCCTGCTCGACCTCGACGGCCGCGCGTACCTGACCGATTTCGGCATTGCCCGTGATTTGCGAAGTGAGCTGGGCGCAACGATTAGCCAGGATGGTCAGATTCTCGGAACGCCAGGGTTGATGGCGCCCGAGCAGGCGCGGGGCGAGGTGCATGCGGTCGACGCGCGGAGCGACGTCTACGGGCTCGGGGCGACGCTCTACTGGAAGACGGTCGGTCGGCCACCGTTTGTCGCCGACCATCTCGTGGATTTGCTGCACCAGGTCATCCACGCGGAGCCTCCGTTCCCGCGCAGGTTCAACGCCGAGATTCCGCGCGATCTCGAGGCGACCATCCTGCGCTGCATGTCCAAGCGGCGGGAGGAACGCTTCCAGTCGATGACGAGGGTCGTCGATGCGCTCGATGACTACTTGAATACACCTGAACGGCGGGACGTTTCACCGCGATGGTTCACGTCGTACGTCCGAAAGCGGGTCGACGAGGCACCGGCGCCCCCGAGCGACGTGGTTGACCTCGAGCAGGACTGGCTGCCTGCGCTCGAGGTGGCCCGCGAGATTGCCGCGTGGGACACGCAGCTCTACCGCGTGCGCAGCGACCTGGTACGTCACTTCCCGCGCCTCGATGCGGTCATCTCGCGTCTCGATGGGGTCCTCGCGCAGCAACCGGCGATCGGGTGGGCGCGTTTCTACCGAGGCGTGGCATGGTTCCGTCGCGGCGATCTGGGCCGGGCGCGCGAGGACATGGAGCGCTCGATCGACCGGGTGCGTGACCTTGCGGGGGCGTACTTCGAGCTGGGACGGCTGTATCTTGCGCTGCAGTTCGACGAGCTGCGTGCCGCGGAGCGACATTTGAGCCGTACCGGCGCGGAGGACCAGCTCTGCGTCGCGCGCACGCGCCTCGAACAGTCGGCGATTGCGTTCGAGGAGGCTCGGCGACTGAAGCAGGATCTGCCGGCGTGGCAAATACGATACGCCGACGCCGTTCGGCGGCTGGCTGACGGCGACCTGGAAGGCGCCGCAGACATCTGCGACGAGATTCTCGCGGACGACTCGGATCTCGAAGAGGTGTGGAAGCTCAGAGGAGATGTGCTGCATCTGGCGGGCAGGAGTCCGCTACCGTCGTATGAGCGGGCGCTCGACGTCAGGCGGAGCTACTACGACGTGTGGCTGGCGATGGCAGAGTTCCACCTTGTCGCGGATCGCGGGGCCGAGGCGCGCGTCTGTCTCTCGCGCGCGCTCGACGTGCACAGTGAGCTCACGGCGGCCCAAGTGCTGCTTGCAAGGACACAGCTCGTCGACGCGCGCACGAACGGTCGAAGCGAGGGTCTGATGAGCGGTCTCGAGCTCGCAGCACGGGTCCATGAGACATACCCGCACCGCTACGATGCTGCGATTACGCTTGCCGAGCTGCAGCTCGAGATGGCGCGCTCGTCGCAACGTCGCGAATTGATCGACAAGGCGCTGGAGACGCTGGGGCGCGCCGCGAAGCTCGAAGGGTGCGGCAATCGGGTGAACTATCTTCGGGCGTGCGCGCAGCTCGAGCGGGCACGGTTGGCGGTTGCGGCAGGCGAGGACGCACGTGCCGACTTGGATGCCGTGCTCGCCATGCGCAACGACGAGGGTGCGCAGGAGCCGGACAACGCTCCCTGGCTGGAGGTGTTCGCCGCGGCGGAGCAGTTGCGTGCGACGAGTCGAGACACGGCCTGAATCCTCTGCGGTTTAGCTCGCCCGGGTCCCCAGAGCCAGCTCCGGAGCCGAGGCGGGGCGGAGTGTCCGTCGTCCAACCGTCACGAACGAAAAGCCTGCCAGGAGACACAGCGCGCCCGCGATCAGGAACGCGAGCTGGTAATCGCCGAGCAGCGTGCGGATCGTGCCGGCGCCAAACGCCGCCAGCGATGCGCCGATCTGATGGCTTGCGCCGATCCAGCCGAAGATGACGCCGGTGTTCTCGCGTCCAAACACATCGGTCGTGAGCCGCACCGTCGGCGGTACCGTGGCGACCCAGTCGAGACCGTAGAAGACCGCAAACCAGCCGAGGCCACCGCCGCCCTGTGGTAACACGGCCGGCAGAGCGAGCAGTGACAGTCCGCGAAGCGTGTAGTACGCAAACAGCAGTAAGATGAGGAAGGTGACGGCGGCAATGACCCAGGCGTAATGCAAGCGCGAGCGTCGCATCCGCTGTGTTATATCATATGCGTGTAATTACACGCAAAAGCGGACCTGACCGGCGGCGAGGATTCGTCTGGGAATGAGAATGGCATACTTATTCCCAGCCGAGTCGTAAGATGAGCTGATGGAGTAGATGTGTGGGGCGAGCTTCCAAACCGTGGTGGAATTCTGACCTTGGCGCCTGCGCGTGCTCGCAGCTTCGTCGCGCCGCGCGGATGGCGTCGGCAATGTACGATCGGTTCTTGGCGGATGCGAACCTCACGGTAACGCAGTACGCCATCCTGGTTCACATCGGCCGCGCGGCGCGAATCTCCCGCACTGATCTCGCGGCGCGCTTGGGCATGCAGCGAACGACGCTGACGCGCAACCTCCGGCCCCTCGAGCGGCAGCGGCTCATCAAGGGCGTCGCGGGCGAAGACCGTCGTGAGCGCTTGATACAGCTGACGGCCGCGGGCCTCAGGCGGCTGGATGCGGCGTATCCCCTCTGGGAGCAAGCGCAGCGTCACTTCACCTCAGAGGTCGGCGATCCCGGCATTGCTGACCTGCGCGTCGCACTGACCACGGTTGTAGGCGCGCTCCGCGCTGCCGATCACGAATGACGGCACCTCTCTTTCCTGGCGATCGCAACGCGGTTGCAGCTGCCACCCTCGTTGCCGCGCTCTTGATCGTCCAGCAGGTGGCCGGGCGCGCGCTGCGCGATGCGCTCTTCCTCTCTGCATACTCGGTCGCTTCGCTGCCGGGGATGATGGTCGCCTCCGCGCTGGTGTCCGTGTGCGGCGCGCTGGCGTTTGCGAGTGCAGGCGCCCGCCGTTCGCCTGCCGGCGTGCTGAGCGCCGTGTTGACGCTCTCCGCGCTGTTGTTCGCGGCCGAATGGTATCTCGCCGCGGATAATCCGCGTCTGGTTGCGGCCGCCGTGTACGTCCAGCTCGCATTGCTCGGCCCGGGCATCATCTCTAGCTTCTGGTCGCTCGTGAACGAGCGGTTCGATCCGTACACGGCGCGTCGGGTCGTGGGCCGCATCGGCACGGGCGCGTCGCTGGGCGGCGTCGTGGGTGGTGCCCTCGCTTGGGCGGGGGCCCAAGTGGTGTCTGTTCCGGCACTCCTGCTTGGGCTTTCGGTGACCAGTCTTGCCGCCCTCATCGCCCTGGCGCGGCTACGACCGGTCTCTGCATCCGATCAGCGTGAGACGGAAGCGTCGGGCGGTGTTCTCACCGGAGTGCGCTGGATTCGGGAGTTTCCCTACCTGCGCCAGCTTGCCGCCCTGGTGGCGCTGGGAGCGCTTGCCGATGCGCTGCTCGACTATCTGGTCAAAGCGGGTGCGGCAAGCAGTTTCGCAGGCAGCCAACAGCTCGCAAGCTTCTTCAGTGTCTTCTATGCGTCTGTGGCGCTTCTCACGCTGGCCGTGCAGGCGACCGTGACGCGACGCGCTCTGGAGCGAATTGGCTTGTCCGGAACGGTGGCGTTCCAGCCGGCCGTGGTCGTCCTCGCCTCGGCGGCCGCCCTGGTGTTCCCCTCGCTGGCGGGTGCGGTGGCGGCGCGTGGTCTTGGCGGCGCGCTGCGTGACTCGCTGTTTCGTTCCGGCTACGAGCTGTTCTACGCACCGCTCCCACCCTGGCGGAAGCGGCGCACCAAAGCGCTCATCGACGTGGCGGCAGACAAGCTGGGCTCATTTCTGGGCGCCGCTGTCGTGATGGTGCTCGCGCTGTTGCCGTTCTTCTCAGCTCGCTGGCTCTGGCTGATCGCGCTACTAGCGATGGTCGCGTCGTTGCTGGTCGCCCGCCGGCTCCACCACGGCTACGTCGGCGCGCTCGAGCAGAGTCTGCGCTCCGGCCTGGTTGCGCTCGGCTCAGACGACGTGGTGGATGCGACGACGCGCCTGACGATGACTCGAGCCGTGCTCGACCGCGAATCGCTATTGGCCCAGATCCACGCCCTGGAGCCCGAGCGGCATGACGAACAGCGCGAGGTGGAGGCAGACGAGTTCCTCCGATTCGCCGCGGAGCTGCGCTCCGGCCAGCCCGAGCGCATCCGGCGCGCATTGGCCAAGGCTCCTTCACCACCCGGACCAGAGCTCGTGGCGCTGCTCGTCCCGCTCCTCGTCCCGCTGCTCGGGCGAGACGAGCTGTTTCCTCAAGTGCTGCGGTCCTTGCGTAGCGTCGCGCAACGCGCAACGGGGCAGCTCGTCGACGCGCTGGTGGACACCGCCCAGCCAGCGGCGGTTCGACAGCGCGTTCCGCGTGTGCTCAAGGCATGTCCAACCGCACGCAGCGTGGGAGGCCTTCTGCTCGGTCTAGGCGACTCGGACTTTGCCGTGCGCCGGGCGTCCGGTCTCGTCCTGGTCTGGTTGCTGGAACGGAACCCCGGACTAGCCGTGCCCACGCAAGCGGTGCATGCAGCCATTGCCACGGAGCTGGACATGCCGGTCGGCGATCGTGAGGCGCAGCTCGATCACATCTTCGTCTTGCTCTCGGCCGTCTGTGAGCGCGAGCCGCTGCGGGTCAGCCGCTGGGCGCTGCGCAGTGAAGATCTTCGTCTCAGGGGCACGGCACTCGAGTACCTCGAGCAGGTGCTGCCAGAGGCAGTGCGGCAACCGTTATTGGACCGGCTCGAGACCGCGCCGTTGACCTCGCGACCGCGGCGCGAGCTCGATGAAGTCGAAGAAGAGCTGCGCCGCTCTGCCGTCTCGCTGCCTCGCGCCGCGATGGCGAGCCGGCGCCCGCGCTCGTAGCGCCGCTACACGCCCAGCAATCGCTCTCCGCCGGCATCGCGAAATGCCGTGAGCGCTTCCTGGCGGCGGGCTTCCGCGATCCGCACGAGCTCCTGGAAGACGGGGTCGCTTCGGAGCACGTCGAAGTGGTGATACCGCGTAAGCGTCAATGCCGCATAGAAGCCGCCAGCGACCGCACGTTGCAGGAGCTCCAGCCCGTCCGCCGTCAGCCCGACGTCACAGAGTAGCCAGCCGAGGGTGAAGAGCGCCTCCGGATCGTCATACAGCAACCTCACAACTTTCCGGGTCGCCACCACATCGTCAGGGCGACGTTCGATCCATGCCTCGAGCAACGCCAGCCAGGTGCGGTATTCCTCCTGGGGCGGCGATCCCGAAGAGACCTGATGGAGGGCCTCGCGCGCCTCGTCCTGCCTGCCCGCTAGGCCAAGCGCCAGAACGCGGCCGTCGGGGTCGACGGGCGGCCCCAGCTTCAGCAGGCGCTCCAGATCGCCGCTCATGAGCAACGTGTTCTCGATCCCCGTGGGCACGTTGGGATCGAGGCGCTTCGCCTCCTCATGAGCGGCAATCGACTGCTCGAGCAACCCGCAGTACCGGCAGGCGTGTACGAGACCAGCGAACAGCTCCGGATCGTTGCCGCGGCGGCTGGCCTCGCCGAGCAGGCGAGTCAGCGCCTGCTCGCCATGACCGGTCTCCGCCTCGAGGTGTGCATAGAATTTGTGGGCCACCGACAAGTCTGGGCTCAGCTCGAGCGCCCGCTGCAAGGCTTGCTCGGCGCGCTCATAGTTGGCGACTGGATCCTCGAAGTACTTGCCGATGACCCGATGACACCGGCCGAGGCGAGCCCAGGCTGGAGCGAACGTCGAGTCTTCATCCAACGAGCGCAGATAGAGGTCGCGCGCTAACCGGAACTGGTCGTACTCGCGCGCCAGCTCGTTGGCGCGCAGGTAGAACTCGTATGCGCGCGCGCTGCGAGGCACGTCTCGTGGCGTCGGCGCTTCGCGACCGGCGAGCGGCAGTGAGATCCCCTCGACGATGCCCTTCGCAAGGTCGTCTTGGAGGCGAAACAGATCGCCCAGCGGCGCCTGCGCTGTATGTGACGTGAGCAGCGTCCCGGCCGGCGCCTCGACGAGCTGCGCCGCCGCGCGGAGCTGGTCGCCGGAGCGCAGCAACGTTCCCATGACGACCAGGTCGACATCCGCCTCGGCGGCGAGGGTCTTGAGATCCGGTGACTCGCCGCTGCCAACGCGCGCAGCCGTGGCGCTGGAGCGCACCACGAGCGAGCTGATGCCCGAGAGCGACGTGGCGACGGCGTCGGGCAGGCTGAAGGCGAGAAAGTCCGTTTCCGGATCTGGACGAAGCACCCGGAAGGGCAGCACCACGAGGCGTGTGAGCGGGCGTGCGAGCGCGGGCGAGTCGGCGCCCGACCCACCGGCGACGGCGCGCAGCTCCTCGGCCATCACCAGTGCCGACGCCGGTCGTTCCGAAGGCCGCTTGGCCAATGCCCGGCGAATGACTCGATCCGCCGCCGCCACGGCGGGCGGGCCCGTGAGCGCAGGCGGCTGCTCGTACAGCGTGGCGTGCAAGATCTCGACCGCGCTGCGCCCCGTGAAGGCCGGACGACCGGCCAGCATCTCGAACAGCATCGCCCCCACGGCAAAGAGATCGGCACGTGGGTCCAGCGCCTCGCCGGTGACCTGCTCCGGCGCCATGTAACGTGGAGTACCGACCACGACGCCGGCACGCGTCAGCTCCGTGGCGGAGCTGAGCCCTGCCGGCTCCAGCTGGCTCGTTCGCGCCAAGCCGAAGTCGAGCAGCTTCACGCCGTGAGGCGTGAGGAACACATTGGACGGTTTCAGGTCGCGGTGGACGACGTCGCGGGCGTGCAGGGCAGAGAGGGCTGCCAGGACCTCGAGGCCGATCGGCACGGTCTCGGCGACGCTCAGCGGGCCGCGGCGCACGCGCTCCGCCAGCGACTCCCCCTCGAGCAGCTCCATGGCGATGAACAGCTCGCCTGCGTCTTCGCCGATCTCGTAGAGTTGGCAGACGTTTGGATGGCTGATGCTGGCCGCGAGCCGCGCCTCGCGCCAAAAGCGCTTTCGCGCCGTTTCGTCACTCGCGAGCGACGACAGCATCTTGAGCGCGACGCGACGCTCCAAGCGCTGGTCACGCGCGGCATAGACGACGCCCATGCCGCCCTGGCCCAACTTCCGCTCGATGGCGTAGCGCCCGATGCGAGCGGGAATTGCGTCGTGACCCGCAGCTGCGGGAGAGACGCCGGCCGACGGATGCGTGGAGGATCGACCCGCAGAAGGCGTCTCTCCCACCAGCCGGGTGTAGAAAGCGTGCAGCCGTTTCAATAGCGTGTTGTCTGTGGGCTTGTCGTCTGCCACGGGTGACCTTCGAGAGACGCGCGATTCTCAGGGCTTCCAGAGCGCGGCGTCGAGGATCGCCCAGATGTGAATGATCCATCCGAGCAGGACGAACCAGAGCGCGGCCGCCAAGACGAACATGACCAGCGCGATGAGGGGACGCCCTTGTAAGAGCTGCCCGAGGCCTGGAATGAAGAAGCTGCAGAGTGCGGCAAGAACGTTGCCGGCCGATCCCTGACCTGCCATGAGTTGACCTCCTCTGGTTCGTTCCCTCAGACGTCGCGATTCACTGCTCGCTCGAGGCCTGAAGACCGAGCCATTCCTCAGCACGATGTACGGCGTCAGGGTTCTTCCGAAGAGCCGAGATCCATTCTCGCTCGAAGGTCTCGGCCGCCCGTCGCCGGAGCCAATCGCGAAGCGCTTGATGGACGATCTCCGATCGCTCGACGCCGAGCAGCTTAGCGACGCGATCTACATGCGCGAGAGTATCCCCATCGATCGTGATCTGCGCATTCTTCATACATGATTCTATACAGGATTATGTACGTGCAGGCAATGCATCGACGCGCTGGCGTCCGTCCTGTGACGTATCTTTCCCGATCCTTCGGGCGCCCTCGACGGTGCGATGGCCAGCGTCGCGAGGCGCTGAGGCGGCGTCATGCGTGACGGTTCCCGTGTCCGGACCGCGGCTCACGTCGGGGTCGCCACCTCTGCCTGCCAGAGCTGTGGGTAATCGACGACGAAGCCGGCCGTGTTCGTTTCGAGCAGCGCGACAAAAGCACCGCCGCCGCTCTCATAGCGATACCTGCGCTGTTCGATGCGCTCGTACACCTGATCCAGCACCTCGAGAGTGCCCGCTGGAAAGTGGAACCACGCCGCGTCGCACGACACACGATAGTCGAGACGGCACGGCCGCCCTTCTTCGACGAACACGGCCGTGCCTTCGAGGCGAGGTGCCGCGTCATCGCCGATGAGACGGGCGGCTTCGTGGCCGGCCTGATCGAGCCTGTGCCAGAGAATGGAGATGCTGTCCATGATGATGCCTCGAGGCCTGCGTGACATGACGACTGCTGCACGCGCCCCAGCCTTGTCTCCTCGCCGAGCGCAAGCACGCCCTGGACATCTGCGCCACACAGGAAACCTGCGTTCTGCTCAGTGTCTCGACTATGATGCATGGAAGCAATCAAGCATTCAACGCGGAGCACATCTCGCATGAGAACACTGGCCTTGCTACTGACGCTGCTGATTCTTCCGCAGACCGACGCCACCGATTGGCGGAGCGCGCCTCGAGAAGACTGGCGGGACCTCTTCAACGGCCGTAACCTCGACGGGTGGGTGGTGAAGCTGGCGCATCATGAGCTCGGCGACAACTATGCGGACACCTTCCGTGTGGAGAACGGCGCCATTCGCGTGATGTACGACAAGTACGACGACTTTGGAGAGCGTTTCGGTCACCTCTTCTACAACGAGAGGCTGTCGCACTACGTCCTCGCGCTCGAATATCGGTTCTTTGGCGAGCAGATGCAGGGCGGTCCCGACTATGCGCGGCTGAACAGTGGGGTCATGTTTCACTCGCAAGCGCCTGAGACGATCCTGAAAGACCAGGACTGGCCCATTTCTGTGGAGGCGCAGTTCCTGGCTGGTAAGCGGACCACCATGAACGTGTGCACGCCTGGCACGGAGATCTTCATGAAGGGCGAGATGGTGAAGGAGCACTGCACCGACGCGACCTCGAAGATCTACGCTGACGATGAATGGGTTGCGGTAGAGGTGGAGGTCCGAGGAGCGGAGTCGGTGCGTCATATGATCGGCGGCGAGGCCGTGCTGAGCTACGAGAAGCCAACGATTGGGGGCGGCGTCGCGAACGGCTACGATCCTGCGGTCAAGAAGGATGGCACGGCCCTGGGAGACGGCTACATCGGGCTACAAGCTGAAAGTCAGCCGGTCGAGTTTCGCAATATCCGCTTACTGAACCTCTCGGGCTGCATGGACCAGGCATCGCCGGCGTATCGTGCCTATTTCGTGCATCGTGACGATTCGCGCTGCACCGCGCGCTGACGGTCACGCTTCCACTGCGATGGACTCATTTGCCCGCTCGGTCCTGCTCATGTTCGTGCTCTTGAATCCGTTTATCCTGAGCGTGTATCTGATGGGGCTCGTACGGGTTCTCCACTTTCGCGACTTCGCTCGGCAGCTCGTGCGGGCCGCGCTAATCAGTCTCGTGGTGTTCGTGTTGTTTGCGTGGGGCGGCGTGGCGGTCTTCGAGGACGTGATGCAGGTGCGGTACGCCGCATTTCTCATTTTCGGCGGCCTCATCTTTCTCATTACGGCCATCCGTCTGATCGCCGGCGCTGGCCACCCGGTTGCACCGCCGCGCCCGCAGGAAGATGTCTCGGCGGCCATTGCGATGCCGTACTTGGTGGGGCCCGGCACCATCAGCGCCGCCGTCCTGGCAGGCAGCCGTCTGGACTCCATTCGTGCGCCGCTGGCCATTGCGCTTGCGCTCGGCCTCGCTATCGTCGCCCTCCTCGCCTTCAAGCTGATTCACGACTACGTGCGGAGCCGCAGTGAAGCGCTGGTCTTCCGTTATACGGAGATTACGGGGCGCGCCACCGCGCTCTTCGTGGGATCGTTTGCCATCGACATGATTCTCCGTGGCTTCGAAACCTGGCTGCAGACGCTGCCGGCAGTCACGCGTGCTGCGCTGCTAGCGGCCGTCCCGTGATGCCTCCGTGCTGTCGATAGGCGCGCGTTATTTGCAGGCTTGGAGGATTACCAGTCCCGTAGCCGGGCCGGCCGTTGCGGAAGCTGCCTCCCAGGAGCGGGCGTCCGCGGCCAAGTCCCGCTCAACGTCGTCATGGGCGCTGTTGGACAGGCCGCTTGGAGCAGAAACTGCGTGCTCGCCTGATCGATCGGGTTAGGACCAGCCGCGTAGTGCGACATGTTCGTGCCGAGCGTCACATGACGTTGCCCGTCCGCGCTGGTGAAGCTGATTGTTTGTTGGCCCCAGACCACGCCGTCATGGCCCCAGAAGGTGTCGCACAGCGAGAACTTGACGAGGCCGAGCCCGTACTCCAGACCGAAGTCGGTCGAGACCGTTGTCTGCATGGCTCGCAACTGCTCCGGCGGCAGCAGTTCGCCCGTGAGCAACGCACGGAAGAACCGCTCCAAGTCCTGCGCGGTGGAGACCATCGCACCGGCGGCACTGAACACAGTCGGCGTGTAGACACTGAAGTCGACCAAGGGCCGTTCAGGCGTGCCGACCGGGACGTAACTTTCTGAATGCGGGGCGAGGAGGTAGGGCGACAGGTATGGGAACCACGTGCCACGTAGCTGCAAGGGCCGGATGATTCGCTGAATCATATCGAACTGAACGGAGTGCCCACTGACCCGTTCGACGAGTATGCCGAGCAGAATGTAGTTCGTGTTGGAGTACGCCCACGTTTGCCCCGGTGTCCCTGGCTCGTCGGTTAGGGCCAATTCTATTAGTTGGATAGGGGTGAAGAGTGCGAACCGATGGCGCTCGAGATCGGCGTTCTCCCTCCACAAGAGGGTGTCATAGTCGGGAACGCCGCTGGTGTGATTGAGCAGCATGCGGATAGTCACGGCTCCCCCCAATTCGGCGGGAAGGACGTCAGGCAGGTGGAGTGCGATCGGATCGTCCAGCCCGATCCGACCCTCGGCAACGTGCTGAAGAACGAGCGTCGCGACGAACGTCTTGGTGATACTACCGATTCGGAAAGGAAAGTCGGGTCGCATCGGTCGATTGGTGTCGATATCTGCGACACCGCTCGCGCCGCGCCAGCTGGTTGCCTCGTCGCTCACGCGCGCAAGAGCGCCGGGCATACCCGCTTCGGTGATCGCATCGAGCGCCTGATCCAAATCACTCGCAACCGCCTGCGTGGGTTCAACAGTGACTTGGCCCCGCAACGCCGGCGCACCACTCGCCACCACCAGAGCTAGAATCGCGATGGCTGACGCGGTGTTCCCTGACATACGCATCATGATCCTCCTTGAAGGAACGTGGCCGACCCACGCCACTGGGATGACTGGAACCAGCGGCACCATAGCACACGGCTGCAACGCTCGGCGACTCGGGCCACGCCTCACCTTGCTTCCAGCGAGGGAATCATTAAAGTAGAGCTAATCGTTGGAGCAGCTCCTCAGGGGGTCGTCATGGGCGCACGCACGATTGTCATCACGCTGCTGACCGCGTTGCTCGGGGTTGCCGCGCAGGATCGGCAGGGAACGTCGACGTTAGCTTCGGCGCAATCCGCTGGCTCGGGCATGTTCCGCAATCCGTTGAACAGCAGCGCCGACCCCACGCTGGTCTATGACGGCAACTCGTACTACCTCGCAACCACACAGGGTGATCGGATTCGGCTCTGGCGTTCGGCCAGCCTGGCCACGCTGCTCAATGCTCCCGGCGTGGATGTATGGCAGGACCCCGATCCGAGCCGCAACCAGCAGATGTGGGCGCCCGGCCTCTACCGATTCGAAACCGACGCCGGTCCGCGCTGGTACATCTACTACACCGCGAGCGACGGCACCGACGTCAACCATCGGATGTACGTGATCGAATCGGCGCAGGACGACCCGATGGGGCCGTATGCGTTCAAGAACAAGGTCTTCGACTTCGGTGAGTATGCCATTGATGGCGAGCCGTTTCGGCACAACGGCCTGCTGTACTTTGCCTGGGCAGGCCCCGGCCGCGGCCAAGGTGGACCCGCACAGATCTACGTCGCGCCAATGGCGAACCCGTGGACCGTGTCTGGATCGCCGGTGGCCATTCCGGTCGATGGCGGCTGCACCGAAGTGCGCGAGGGACCGACGTTCTTGTACCGTAACGGAAGGACCTTCCTGACTTACTCCACCTGCGACACCGGCAAGCCGGACTATCAGCTCTGGATGACTTCGATCGCCAACGGTGACGATCCACTGGTGCCAGGCAACTGGCTGCAGCATCCAGGGCCGGTGTTCTCGCGAAACGACGGTAACGGCGTGTGGGGGCCGGGACACCACTTTTTCTTCACGTCCCCTGACGGCACCGAGGACTGGATCGCGTACCACGGCAAGAACACCTCGACATACAACTACGGCTGGCGCACGACCCGCGCGCAGAAGTTCATCTGGAACGCCGATGGCATGCCGAGCTTTGGCACGCCGGTCGCTCTGGGCGAAGACGTTCCGTTGCCGTCCGGCGATCCCGGTCCTGCACCTCGCGTCATCAACGACTTCGACATCGGCACCGGCGATTTCCAGGTGACGTATTCAGGTGAGTGGAGCTCCGGCACGGGCTGCGGTACCCAGTGCTTCCGCGGTGACGATCACTGGAGCGGCACCGCCGGACATACCGCCACGTTCACGTTCACCGGGATGCAGATCGCCCTGCTGTCGGTGCGGGATGTGGGCAACGGCATTGCCGCGATCGCGGTTGACGATGGCCCGGAAGCGCTGGTGGACTACTACGGCGATCCACGCGTGGGCCAGCAACTGAATTACCTGAGCCCCAGACTCGAACCGGGCCAGCACACGCTGACGGTCCGGGTCACCGGGGACAAGAACCCCGCCTCGAGTTGGACCGCGGTCAGCATCGACCGCGCCGAAGTCTGGCCCTAATCCTGACGGTTGCGAGACAATGAGGTTCAGCCATGGATACGGGTGCGCCCCATACGCTTGTCACGGCCGAGAAGACCGACGCCGCCACCAGACACCTGCTTGGTGCGGTTCGCGGCTGTACGTTCGACGACTTCCTGTTTGCTCCCCAGTTCAGCGTGCTCGAGGGACGCGATCCAGCCGGAATCGATCTGACGTGCCGGCTGTCGGAGCACCTCACGCTTTGCCGCCCCATTGTCTCGGCCAACATGGATACGGTCACACGTGCCCCTATGGCCGTCGTGCAGGCAGAGGAAGGCGGCATCGGCATCATCGATCGTGGCTTCAAGCCGGGCGACATCGAGCCGCAGGTGCGCGAGGTCGAAATCGTGAAGCGCACGCAGCACGGCGTGATCGTCGATCCCTACACGGTCCCCCTCACTGCCACGCTCGCCGAGGCGGTCGCCGCGATGCGCCGCTCGCGTGTGGGCACGCTCGCGGTCGTCGACGGGCAGCGCACGCTCAAAGGCCTGCTGACCGAGCGAGATCTGCGCTTCGTCACGGACGACCGCCTGACGTCGACATCGGTGGAAACACGCCTGACACCCATCGAGAAGCTCGTGGTGCACGAAGGAGCCATCTCCATCGATGACGCGGAGCGTCTGATGGTGGAGCGAAAGATCAAGAAATTGCCGCTGGTCAACCAGGACGGGACCCTCATCGGCCTCATCACGGCCAAGGACATCTTGAAGCAGAAGCGCCAGCCCTTTGCGACGCGCGACGCCCACGGCCGGCTCCGGGTCGGGGCGGCGATAGGCGCCAAGGGGGACTATCTCGAGCGCGCCACCGAGCTCGTTCGCGCGGGAGTCGACGTCCTCGTGATCGACATCGCTCACGGTCACTCCGTCGTGATGGCCCGGGCCATCGAGGAGTTCCGCAAGCGGTTCGATGATGTCGAGCTCATCGCCGGCAATGTCGCCACGGCGGACGGCGCACGCTTCCTCAGCGAACGAGGCGTCAACGGCATCAAGGTCGGCATCGGACCCGGTGGCGGTTGCACGACTCGCCTCACCACCAGCTTCGGCGTGCCGCAGCTCCAGGCGTTGGTCGAATGCCGCGCGGCGGTGAGTGACGCCATTCCGCTCGTCGCGGACGGCGGAATCAAGCGGCACGGCAGCCTTGCCGAGGCCCTGCTCTTCGGCGGCGATTCGGTGATGCTCGGCAGCGTCTTTGCCGGCACGCTGGAAACTCCTGGCGACGTCGTTCAAAAACCGGTGCTGCTGCCCGACTCTCAGAAGGCGGTCAAGGTGCCCTTCAAGGTGCTGCGCGGCATGGCGTCGATCGAGGCCATCAAAGACCGCCTCGACGTCGAGGATGCCGACATTCTCGACCTCCAGGCGCTGGGTGCCGAAGGACTAGAGCTAAGCGTTCCGGCGCGCGGGTCGGCCCGGCCCATCTTCCAGGACATGATCAGGCACCTCTGCTCGTCGGTGAGCTACGGAGGCGCGAGCAGCCTCGGCGAGCTGAAGCGGCTCTTCTGGGCGCGGCCCGAGCAGTATCTGATTCGGCTCTCCCCTGCCGCCCGCCGCGAATCATACGAGCGGTGAGAGCCGGTCATCCTATATTGTCTAGCGGCCCGCAG
Organism: Luteitalea sp.; assembly: GCA_009377605.1. Lineage (NCBI taxonomy): Bacteria > Pseudomonadati > Acidobacteriota > Vicinamibacteria > Vicinamibacterales > Vicinamibacteraceae > Luteitalea > Luteitalea sp. The sequence goes on along the minus strand of WHTT01000006.1, from coordinate 93,939 downwards.
CGTCCGGCCGCGTACCCTTAAGGGTTCTAGCGGACCGCGGCCTCCGGCCGCGCTCCCCGACGAACACAACGCGAAAACGAGAGTCACCATGACCTGTCCCATGTCCGTTTCGCCACGCCACATCGCTTGCGTCCTGGTGGGGGTGCTCTTGATTGGGTGGGCGCACCTGCACGCTCAAGTGGATACGGCGACCATCACTGGTATCGTTCGAGACGAGCAGAACGCCGTCCTTCCCGGCGCCACGGTGGTCGCCACCAATGTCGACACCAACCAGCACGTTGAAACCGTTAGCAACGAGGCGGGGGTCTACAGAACGAGTCCCCTGCCGATCGGCGCGTATACGGTCTCCGTTACCCTGTCGGGCTTCAAGACGGAGATCCGGAGCGGCATTACGCTGAACGTTCAGAGCGTCGCGCGCATCGATGTGACGCTCCAGGTCGGGCAGATCTCCGAAGAGTTGACGATCAGCGGCGGCGCGCCGCTGCTTGAAACGGAAACTTCGTCGTTGGGTCAGGTTATCGAGGAACAAGCCGTGACCGACCTGCCGCTGAACGGACGAAACTATCTGCAACTGGCGAAATTAGCCACGGGTGTGTTGGATTCGTCCCGGGGCGATCGCGCCGCCGATGGAGGGTCGTTCGTGGCCAACGGCGTGCGCGCCAGCTTGAATAACTTTGTGCTCGACGGTGTCGATAACAACTCAAAAATTGTTGACATTCAAAACAGCTCCAATGTCGTGATCCAGCCTTCTGTGGACGCCATTCAGGAATTCAACGTCCAAACACATAATTTCTCCGCAGAGTTCGGGTATTCGGCCGGCGCCGTCGTGAACGCGCGGATCAAGTCGGGGACCAACGCCTTTCATGGGACCATCTTCGAATTCCTCCGTAATGACGACCTGGACGCCCGTGATTTCTTTTCTCCGCCCGAGGAGGAGAAACCGTTACTGATTCGGAACCAATTCGGTGGCACGCTTGGTGGCCCCATTATTCACGATCAGACCTTTTTCTTCGGCAGCTGGGAAGGCACCCGAGAACGACGCGGCCAGACCTTTGTCAGAACGGTCCCCACGGCTGCCCAGCGCCAAGGCGACTTCTCGGGCGACCCCATCTTCGACCCGGCGACCGTCCGGGAGGATCCGGCAGGCAATGGATTCGTGCGCGATCCGTTCCTCGGCAACACGATCCCCTCCGAGCGGATCGATCCGTTGGCCCGTGACATCGTCGATCTGATCCCGCTGCCGAATGTCCCAGGCGACATCAACAACTTTGTCAGCAGCCCGGTGCGGACAGTTACGCGGGACCAGTTTGACTTTCGGGTGGATCATGCCCTCTCAGAGAAGGACCAGTTCTTTGGTCGGTACAGCTTAGGGGAGCTCGATAGAGAGAATCCAGGACCGTTTGAGGCCCCGCTGATTGGCAGCGAGAACTTCCAGCAGTCCCTGAAGGATCAACGGGGTCAGGGGATCGCGATTGGCGAAACCCACATCTTCAGCTCGACCACGGTGAACGAGCTCCGCGTTGGATACAATCGCATCCGTGACTCGCTGAAGCCGTTTGTGACGGACTTTACGCCGGCTGAGTTCGGCTTCCAGGGCATCCCTGCGGATCCGACGATCACCGGCCTGCCTGACATCACGCTGTCCGGGTTTGGCGAGCTCGGAGAAGCCACGTTTCTCCCGAACTTCAAGATCTCCGAAACCATCGATGTGAAAGACAATCTCTCCTTCACGAAAGGCAATCACTTCATCAAGACAGGATTTCAATTTCGGTGGGTACGGAGCTTCTTTGAGATCGGTGCACAGGCTCGCGGCCAGTTCACGTTCAATGGGACCTTTACTGAAGACCCGCAGAGTCGAGGAGGCACGGGAAACGCCTTTGCCGATTTTCTCCTGGGTGTCCCGAGCTCGGCCAACCTCTCCACAACCCAAGCTGGTGACATCCGGTATCGGTCGTGGGGCGCGTATATTCAGGACGACTGGAAAGTGACGCCCAAGCTGACGGTCAATCTCGGACTGCGGTACGAGCTGTTCACCCAGCCGGTTGAACGGAACGACAGGCAAGGCAACTTCCTGCTCGACCAGCGACAAATTATCTTTCCCAACAACCAAATTCCCGAAGGCGTACCAGAGGACCTGGCAGGTACGATCCCGAACGGGCTCGACGATCGCGGGCTGCTCGATTTGGACACCAACAACTTTGCCCCACGGGTCGGACTCGCGTACCAGCTCATGCCTCAGACCGTCGTGAGAGCGGGCGGCGGCATTTTCTACGCGGATCACCCGGCTATCGGCGCGTCCGGACGACTGGTGGCCAGCCCGCCGTTTCAGGTAGTGGCCCAATTTCCGACGGATCAAGTATTCCCTGTGGTGAACTTCAATGAAGGCTTTCCGGCGGATGCGCTCGGCGTGACCGAATTTGATCCGGCGACCACGGCCTTTCTGGCCTTCAGTCCAGACTTTCCACAAGCGTATGCGGCGCACTGGAACTTGAATATCCAGCGCGAGATTCCCGACTGGTTTCTGGTGGATATCGGGTATGTGGGATCGAAAGGGACACAGCTTCCGCTCGGCGTCGATTTCAATCAAGCCTTACCGGGCGAGGGGTCTGTCGAGAGCCGGCGCCCCATTCAAGGCTTCGGTTCCATCGGTGGCCAATTGCCCGGAGGGAATTCAAATTTCAACGCGCTGGAGCTGCGCGTGGAGCGGCGGTTTTCCGACGGGTTCAGCGTGCTGTCTTCCTATACCTGGAGTCACGCCATCGACATTGGCGGCGAGCAACTGGTTGGCGACCTGGAGTTGCGCGACGTGAGGAATATCGACGCGGAGCGTGGCGACGCGCGCTTCGACGTGCGTCATCGCTATTCCCTGGCGGCCATGTGGGACCTCCCTGTTGGGGAGAACCGGCGGTGGGACCTCGGGTCATCGCTGCTGAACGCGATCGTCGGGAACTGGCAGATCTCCGGGATCCTCACGCTGCAGACCGGCAAACCGTTTACGCCGACGCTGGGCGCCAGCACGGCGAATACGGGCCATGCTCGCCCCGATCGCAGTGCCGACGGCAACCTGCCCGGCAGTGAACGCAGTATCGAGGCATTTTTTGACAAGAGCGCCTTTCCCACGCCGGCGCAGGGCGAATTCGGCAATGCTGGCCGGAACGTGCTCCGGGGACCCGATTTCAACAATCTCGACCTCACCCTCTTCAAACGGATTCCGTTCTCGCGGCTCGGTGACCAGGGGGAGATTCAGTTCCGGCTCGAGGCCTTCAATGTCACCAATACCCCGCATTTCGACTTGCCGAATTCTCGAGTGGACTTGGACCAGGGTGGAACGATTACCAGTCTGGCCGCTCCGATGCGGGAGTTACAGGTCGGACTGAAGATCCTGTTCTGACCGGCAGCGATGGTCGAGTGTTGCCATGAATCAGCGTAGTCTGGTGCCAACGATGGGCGTCATGCCGTCCGTCGATGAAATCCGCGCGGCCCGTCAGATGCTGAACCCGTATCTCCCGGTCACTCGACTCTGTCCCGCGCCGAGCCTGACGAAGCTGCTGGGTGCCGCGGTGCATCTCAAGCTCGAATCAGACCTCCCAACGGGCTCGTTCAAGCCGAGGGGCGCGATGTACGCGCTTGCCAGCCGGCTGCAGCGAGAGGCCGTACGGGAGGTGGTCGCCTCGAGCACCGGCAACCACGGGGCGGCAGTAGCCTACGCGGCTTCGGTGTTCGGGGTTTCGGCGACGATCTTCCTCCCGGAAGGTGCGAATCCAATCAAGCGCGCGCGGATCGCAGAGCTGGGAGCGCGCATCGTGGACGTCGAAGAGCGCGAAGACCGTGACGCCGCGCAGGCCGCGCGTGCGCACGCGATGCGGACCCAGGGGTATTTCCTCCATGACGCCACCGATCCTGTCCTTCCGGCGGGACCCGCGACCATTGCCTGTGAGATTTTCGAACAGGCGCCCGACACCGAGGCGGTCGTCGTTCCGGTCGGCGACACGGCTCTGATCCGCGGCGTCGCGGCTGCTGTCAGGTGGCTCCGACCCGAGACCCGGATCATCGGCGTCCAGGCAGCCAAGGCACCGTCCTACTACTTGTCCTGGCAAGAAGCGCGTGTGGTGACGACCGCCTCGTGCGACACGATCGCGGATGGCCTAGCCACGCGGATACCGGAATCAGCCAATGTCGAAGCCATCCGGTCGCACGTCGATGAGATGGTGCTGGTCACGGAGGATCAGATGCTCGCGGCGATGCGGCATCTCCTGCTCGAAGAGCATGTGGTGGCCGAGGCCTCTGGTGCCGCGGCGGCCGCCGCCGCGATCGCCGGGAACTGGAGGGGGCTCCAAACGACTCTCCTCGTGACCGGGGCAAACGTGTCCCCAGAGGTCCTCGCGCGTGTCGCCGCGGCGACATAGAGAGGCGGCACTTACCATCTCGCGCTCAGTCCACGCGAACGCGCCCTGTCAGGGGGATGTCGCGGCTCGAGGCTCCGATCTGGATCTCGTATTCACCCGACTGCACGGTGAAGGCCTGGCGGGCGACATCGTAATGCGCGAGATCGTCTGCCGGTGTGAGCGCGAAGCGGACCTGTCGCCGCTGACCAGGGTCGAGCGAGAGACGATCGAACCCGCGAAGCTGCTTGAGCGGCGACGGCCGATTCGGATCGATCGCGCGTGCGTAGAGCTGAACGACCTCATCACCAGCGACCGGCCCGACGTTCTCGACCGTTACCGCCACTTCGACGACCTCGTCTGCGCCCGCCGTGGTTTTGTCGATCGTCATCAGGCGGCGAAGGGCAACATCGATGTCATCGGTGGTGAGCAGCCCCTGCGCCAGCGCCGCTGGAAGCGACCGGTATACGCTACCGCACTCCAAATCACAGCCCTTCGTGATGCCGAGCGCAGCAGCGGCTTCGGGTGTCGCGACAATCTTGTGAGTCTTGTCGATGTCGTCGATTGCGCCGCAGTCGGATACGACGTACCCGTCGAACCCCCACTGCTTGCGAAGGGTCTGCTGGAGCAAGCGCGAGCTGGCTGACGCCGACTCGCCGTACACGCGGTTGTAGGCTCCCATGACCGATGCGACCTTCGCCTCCTGGACGAGGGCTCGGAATGCGGGGAGATACGTCTCGTGCAGGTCTCGCTCGCTCGGTTGCGCGTCGAAGTGATGCCGGTCGGACTCAGGGCCGCTGTGCACCGCGAAGTGCTTTGCCGTCGCGACTACCTTCAGGTAACGTGGGTCGTCTCCCTGCAAGCCCTTGACGAGCTCCACGCCGATGCGTGCCGTGAGGAACGGATCTTCACCGTAGGTTTCCTGTCCGCGTCCCCAGCGCGGGTCTCGAAAGATGTTGATGTTCGGTGACCAGAACGTCAGTCCCTGATAGCGGCCGCGCTCGCCGCGGCGCAGCGATTCGTGGTGCTTGGCGCGCGCCTCGTCGCTGATGGCCGTTGCCACCTCGCGCATCAGCCTGGCGTCGAACGAGGCGGCCATGCCAATAGCCTGAGGGAACACGGTCGCGGCGCCCGCGCGCGCAACCCCGTGCAGGCACTCGTTCCACCATTCGTACGCGGGGACCCCGAGGCGCGGGATGGCGGCGGCATCATTGGTGAGCTGCGAGATCTTCTCGGCCACCGTCATCCGCGAAACCAGATCCGCTGCACGCTCGTTTGCCGAGAGATTGGGGTCGAGATAGGCGGGCCGCTCGACCGGCTCCTGCGCCTGGCTGGACCAGGCGAGCGCCACGCCAGCGAGACCGCACAACAGCAGGCCCACGATCGCGGAATGCCGCGCGAAGCGATGACGAGTGTCAGCGAGTTTCATAAGTCAATGTGCGTAGCGAGCGCCCTTTCGCCTTGGCGCGTTTCGCGCTTCGGCAGGCCCGCCGCCACCCAGCGGTGCAGGCAATGCCGTATTGCTCACGAACGCGATCTGCGTGCTGTCGGGAGACCACGACGGCACGTTGATCGTTCCTTGTCCCCCATAGACATACGCCAGCACTCGCGGCTCGCTCCCATCCGGTCGCATGATCCGCAGATAGACCTGTTTGTAGAACGGATGATCGTCAGCCGCGACATCAGGGAGGTACGAGAGAACGACCATCCATGTGCCATCCGGCGAGATGTGCGGGAACCAATTATTGAGCTCGTCGTCGGTGATCTGCTCCTGCCCGCTGCCATCCGGCCGCATCCGCCAGATCTGCATACGTCCCGTGCGGGCCGAATTGAAGTAGATCCACTGTCCGTCCGGCGAGTACTCCGACCCATCGTCAAGGCCCTTGGCCGTGGTGAGCTGCTCTTCCTCTCCACCCTCGACCGGAATTTTGTAGATGTCGTACTCGTCGTTTCGCCCGCCGGTGTAAACGAGGTACTTGCCGTCGGGCGACCATCCGTGGAGATAAGAAGGCGAGCTCTTCGTCACGCGTTGCGGCGTTCCGCCGGTCACTGGCATCGTGAAAACGACGGAGCGGTCGTCGTCCTCTGGGCTCGCATGGCTGATGCCCAACATGCGACCGTCGAACGACAGCACGTGATCGTTGTTGTTAGACAAGGCAAAGCCGGTGTCGATGACCGACGCACGGCGCGACGTAAGATCGAAGCGATACAGCCGGCCGTCGCTGTTGTAGATGAGCGCCTTACCATCCGTGGTCCAATTCGGTGCTTGAAATGATCCGGGCGACGTGTGCAATACGCGCCGGTGGCCATTGTCAATCGTCAGTACTTCGAGGTTACTGCCGATATAGTCGCGATATGGCACCCAGTCGTCGTTCGGCGGTACGGTAATGCGAACGTTTCGGAACAGAGCACGCTCGGAGACCTTCGGGTTATGGGAGCAGACGAAAAGTCCGGTATAGACCTCGTCGCCGAGATCGATGTCGGACAGCTCGGTTCGAGTGAACGGCTGACCGAGTCGCGCAACGGACATGATGTATGTGCCGCCGCGCCGCTCGAGCTGAACGATCTCTGGGGCTGCGACGGCCGACTTCAGCTCCGCCGTTTCACCGCCAGCGGCTCGTCTGAATTGAAGGGAGGTCAGGCCGTCGCCATGCACGGCAGCGTCGACGTACGCCGCCTCTGGATCGAGGGTGCTGCGCACCAGCCAGCCGAGCTTGCGGTGTGGATCGACGCCTTTGCCAACGAAGCCCGCCTGCGCCGTGAGAATGAAGTCGCCGGTCAGTCGCTTCCACGCGAAGTGAAACTCGTCGCGCGTGTCCCACATGTTGGTGCCGGCGCCGGTGATCGTGTAGCTCTGCGAATCCTGGTCATAGGTGGTGGTGCCTCGGATTGCCGGGCTGCCCACGTCCCCATGGCCTTCGAACCACCCGAGGGCCGGTTGTCCGGACAGGCGCGAGCCCGTCATTGCGGTAAGCGCGATGAGAATGGAACAAAAGGCGGTCCTGGCTCCAGGCGCCGCCGTCCGTACAGATGGTTTGCTCATTGTGCCGCCTTGCGTGCAGCTTCACATAGCCTGGTCGAATTGATGTCCGGCCCATCAAGAGCATGGCAGAGGATAATGACTGTCGCAAGGATGATGAGGTATACAGGTGTCGAGGGAGGCACAGCTGCCACATAACACTTCCGCGCAGGTCGTCGTCCGGGATCTCCAAAAGCATTACGGCGGGATTCAGGCCGCACGAGGAGTCAGCCTCGAGGTCGAGCAGGGCGAGACGTTCGGTCTACTGGGTCCAAACGGCGCCGGCAAGACGACGACGCTCGAGTGCATTATCGGCCTGCGAGAGCCGGACGAGGGTTACATCGAGGTCTGCGGGGTCGACGCGCGCCGGCGGCCGCGCGACGCCAAGCAGAAGATCGGTGCTGTCCTGCAGACGACGGCCCTGCAGGATAAGATCACGCCGCACGAGGCGCTGCAACTGTTTGGTTCCTTGTACCGCGGGCGCATCGAGCCAGGGCCATTGCTCGAGCAGTTCGGTCTCACAGGCAAGGCAGATGCGGCCTTCGATACGCTCTCCCGCGGCCAGCAACAGCGGCTCGGCCTGGCGCTCGCCTTCGTGAACAAACCGGAGCTCCTGTTCCTCGATGAGCCGACGACAGGTCTCGACCCACAGTCCCGGCGCGAGCTGCACACGATGATCGCGCGGATGAAGCAGGACGGCCACACGGTGCTGCTCACCACTCACTACATCGACGAAGCGGAGCAACTCTGCGACCGTCTCGCGATCATCGACCACGGTCGTATCATCGCCGAGGGCACGCCGCGAGAGCTCATTGCGCATTCGACGGCCGCAACGTCGATCGCCCTCGAAACGGTGCAGGCGATCGAGGCGACATGGCTCGAGCAGCTGTCCGGTGTCCACGATCTGACATGCGAGCCGACCCGCGCCCGCTTCCGCTCTACCGACATCGCGCGGACGCTTGCCGAGCTGATGGAGCTCCTGAACGCACGGCAAGTCGAGCTCGCGGCGCTCCACGTGCAGAAGGCGACGCTCGAGGACGTATTTCTCGAGCTCACCGGCACGAGCCTCGATAACCCTGGAGAACCGGAAACGGACGCTTCGCCGAGCGCGCCGTCACGGCCGCCTCGGCGAGGCGTCCCTACCGAGAACTGATGAACGGATTGCTCTACCAGCTTCGCATCAGCCTTCGGCTGCATTTTCGAAACAGGATGGCGCTGCTGTACAGCTATCTGTTTCCCACGATCTTTCTCGTCGCCTTCTGGGTGCTCTATCGCCATGAGCTCGTGCCGCTCGCCGCGCACATGGGCGAGCTACTGACCGTCACGGCCCTTGGCGGCGCTTGCTTCGGCCTGCCGACCACGATGGTCAGTGAGCGCGAACGAGGCGTGTGGCGCCGCTACCGGCTGGCGCCCGTTCCAACATGGAGCCTCGTGGTCAGCACGGTCGTTGGCCGCTACGTCCTCTTGATTCTGGCCGCACTGCTGCAGCTCGCGCTTGCGCTGGCGATTGGGATGCCGTTGCCCCGGCATCCAATTGCTCTTTGGGTGGCGTTCACGTTCGTTGCCTTCGCCTTCCTCGGCCTGGGTCTCGTCATTGCGACGTTGGCCGACAACGTACCTGCCGTACAGGCCTTGGGGCAGTGCATCTTCTTGCCGATGCTGATCATTGGCGGCGTCGCGGTGCGGCTCGAGAGCCTTCCGGCGTGGGCGCAGCACCTGTCGGCGTTCTTCCCTGGGCGCTACGCGGTCGAGGCGCTGCAGGTGTCGGTCACCGGCGACGGACTGTCAGCCGCGCGCTTCAGCCTGCTGGCGCTCCTGCTCATCGGCGGAGCGGGCTGTCTCGCGGGAGCGAAGATGTTTCGCTGGGAGGCGCAGCAACGGTTTGCCGCACGGGAGGGCAGGGGCTGGCTCGCGGTGGCATTGGCGGCGTGGGCGGCAGTGGGTCTCTGGGCCGAGGCTGGCGGCGAGCGCGCGGTCGTGAGGCGCCCCGCGCCATGGAATCGAGCGGCTTCTCCGGCTGCCACTGTTCGGACCGAGCCGCCGGCCTCCATCACAGAACCGCTGTCCCCTGAACGCGCCACTAACGTGGCGGAGCTTCCGATGCCTTCTCCGCCGGCGGTGCCATCCAAGTCCGCCAGGCGCGCCCCCGCCACGCGTGCACCTGAAGCTCCAGCGCCACCTGCGACCAGGCTGCCTGTAGCGACGCCCGAGATGACTCCCAGCCCCGGCGCTGGAGGCGCGCCTGCCAGCGCTTCGCCCCGCACGACGGCTCCGCCGGCGACGGAGCCAGAGGACGCCGCGACGGCGGATGCGGAGCCGGCATCGTGGCGGGACGTCACGATGACTCACATCGAACGAGACTTCGCGTTCGAGCACCTGCCGCCGGACGGTGGCGTCGTTTCGCCCATCGCCTCTCCGGGGCGAGACCCGGATCCGGAGCTTGAGGAGCAACTCGAGGAGGTTCGCGCGGCACTCCTCGACTGGGAGCCTGGCTACGTGGAGGATCCGGTGCAGCGTGTCCGCAATTTTCTCTTCGTCGCGGCGGTTCCAGACGTGCTTCAGCTCGAGCCGCTCGAGCGGTACGTGCCATTGGTCGTCTTCGCGCGCCTGCAGGAGGATATTCCGGCGAGTCAACTGATCAAGCTGCTGTATTGGGTGGCGAAACATCCTTCGGAAGGCGACGATGCGGCCGTTGATCAGCTTCGCTTTCTCGATCTCGCTGGCGCACCGGGCGACATGGCGATGACCCGCGAGCGCGTGACCGTCTACGCGCTCAAGCTGCTCGGCCGGTTGACGGGTAAGATCGAATCGAGATGACACGGACCGTGCGTTGGGCGCTGATATGGATCCTGCTGGTGGGGCTCGTGCTGCTGCCTTTCGTGCTCTGGGAGGAGCAGTTCAATCGGCTCGCCGCGGAGCTGACGCGCGATGGGACATCCACCTGGATCGTGGCGTTGGCCATCGCTGGCCTGCTGGCGGGCGACGTATTCCTGCCCGTGCCGTCGAGCATCGTGTCGACGGCGGCCGGTGTGCTGCTTGGGTTCTGGCGCGGTGCCGCGGTCGTCTGGGGTGGCATGATGGCCGGCTGCGCGCTCGGCTACCTCGTCGGTTGGCGGGGGGCGGTCGTCGCGCAGCGTTTCGTGGGCGAGGAGAGCCTCGAGCGCGCCGCGGCGCTGGCGCGCCGATACGGTGATCTGACGATCGTTCTCTGCCGCCCCGTTCCCGTCCTTGCCGAAGCGACCGTCGTGTTTGCCGGTCTGGTGCGCGCGCCATTTGCACGGTTCGCGCGACTGACCGCGTACGCCAATCTCGGAATCGCGCTCGGCTACGCCGGTTTCGGCGCGTTCTCCCTTCGACTCGATTCGTTCCTCGTTGCCTTCGTCGGAGCGCTGCTCGTGCCGGGGCTCGTGCTGCTCGTGTCGCGCCTCACCTTTGCGCGAAGACGAGGCCGCGCGGGCCCGTGACGTTCCCACGCGCTGCTCATTGCGGCGGCTCAGGCCCTGGCTCCTCAGCGGGGCCGTCGGAGCTCTCTTCTGCGGGAGACGTCTCGTCCTCGGCGGGCTCCTTGTTGCTGAGCACCACGCGCTGCACCTTGCCCTGCCCTGAGAGCGGCTCGACCTCGATCAGATCGAGCGCGCGTGGCCGGTGCTCTCCATCGAAGTGGAGGAGCGCAAAACCGGCCGGCGTCTCGCCGATGGCAAACGGTCCACCAGCACCGAGCGTGCCGCCGTCGAGCAGGAGATGCTCGCCCGCCTGTTGGAAATGCGCCCAATGGTCGTGCCCAGCGAGGATCACGACCCGCGGGCCATCGTCATTGGCGTCGAGATCTTCGAGCAGCACCTGCGCGAGGGGATACTGGTGGAGCATGACGATATCCGGCCGTACGGGCAGGTTGTGGAACCATGTCACCAGGTTATGGCCCTGTGTCTTCAAGAACACGTCAGGGCCTTCCAGCAGGTGCCCGCCGATTCCCGATTCGTTGCGCTCGAGCGGGTCTTCGAAGCCGGCGACCTTGAGGCCGGCGACCTCGACGACGGGCTTGCCAGTGGTGCTACCGTCGGGTCGCAACTGACCGTCGCGGGTGAGGACGGTCACACCAGCGCTGGCGAGCGATCGCATGAGCGATCGTGAGTCATGGTTGCCCGAGACCGCGACGACAGTGTCGCTCAAGGCGGCCACACCTGGTACGACCGCCTCCTCGAGCTCGGTGCCGAGCAGCGCGAAATCGCCAGCGAGGAACACGGGGTGTCCCTGTGTGTAACGGCGAATTGTCGGAAACACGAACGTGTTGGAATGGATGTCGGAGGCCAAGACGATCGTGAGCGCAGATTCCGGGAGGCCGGTCCCTCCGCCCGCCGCAGCGACCATGTTGCTCAGGCCGGCGACGGCGCGGTCGAAGTCCTCGGTATAGCGGGCGCTCACGGTGAAGAGCTGGCTCGAGAAGGCCAGCAGCTCTGGCAGCTCGTCGCCGCGCGCATAGAAGCTGGGTCTGCGGATTGCCTCCCCGTAGTCCGCTCGCGCGAGCCCGGCGGCAAACGTCGCCACCGCGATGAGAGAGGTGACGATGCCTCCCAGGGGACCTAGCAGCAGCCAGTGTTTGCCGCGATGTGCAGCCAACATGACTCCCGTCAAGATCCCCGCAACGCCGCCGCCGAGGAGCGCAAACAGGGCAGCACGCCGCAGCTCGGCCCGCACCAGCGCCTCGAGATCTTGCCGCACCGCGATGAGGCGCTCGCGCGCGCCCTGTCCGGATCGCAGCGCTTGCAGCGCCGCGTCCCGGTCGAGCGAACGGAAGCGAAGCGAGATCAGAAGAGGCATGCGATACGGACGGAAGCGCACGCCCCAATCCACGATGGGGATGTAGATATCGAGCCCGCCCGGGACGGCGGGCCAAATGCCGATCTCGACGGTGCCCAGCGCAAAGGGTCGGACACTCGCGCCCGCCGCTCGCTGCGCCAGGGCTGCGCCTGCGACCGCCAGCACAGCCACGAGGACCGAGAAGGCCACGCCAATGATTACTCGCTTCCACCGGGGCCGAGGGGTGGTGGAAGTGGAGCCGAGCGGATGTTCCGGGACAGAGCTCATCACTACCAGACAAGGCGTCTACGACTCTCAGGGTAAGGGTACAGCAAGAGGATTTCTGGTTTCGTGGCAGAGCGACACGTCTGCGTCACATCCATTCCGTATAAAGCATGTGACGAAGGATCTGGAACCGATAAACTAGTGGGCTGTAGGAACGCCGCGCCGCGGCGCGACGGGTCGGCTTCTCGAGGACCGCGCACGATGATGCATGCGACTGACGCGATACGACTCTACGATGACGCCGTGCGGCGTCTCTCTCGCCGTGAGCTCCTGGATGTTGCCTGGAAGATCGGCGTTGCTGCTCTTGCGCAGCCGCTGATCTCGAGCCGCGTGCTCGCGCAGCCCATCTTCAACGCGTACCCATTCACGCTCGGCGTGGCATCTGGGGATCCGCTCTCAGATGGCGTGGTGCTCTGGACGCGGCTTGCGCCAGAACCGCTCGCCGGCGGCGGCATGCCCATGACCAACGTCGAAGTGTTGTGGGAGGTGGCACGCGACGGAGGGTTCAAGACAATTGTGCAGAAAGGCGCTGCGCTCGCGCGGCCGGAGCTCGGTCACAGCGTGCACGTCGAGGTGAGCAATCTGGACGCGGGTCGCGACTATTGGTACCGCTTTCGTGCCGGTAACGAGGTCAGCCAGACCGGACGCACGAAGACGGCAGCGATGGACAGCGCGGTGGTGGACAGCCTGCGCTTCGCCGTCTGCGGGTGTAACCACTACGAGCCCGGTTACTTCACGGCGTTCCGCCGGATTGCCGAGGAGTCGTACGACTTCGTCTTTCATACAGGCGACTACATCTACGAGGGGCGGGCCGCCGGTGGGCGAGACGACGGTCGCGTGCGGCAGCATCAGGGCGACGAGATCTACACCCTCGTCGACTATCGCAACAGGTATGCGCAGTACAAGTCCGATCCGGACTTGATGGCGGCGCACGCATCAGCGCCGTTCATCGTGACCTGGGACGATCACGAAGTGGACAACAACTACGCCGGCGACATCGATGAGCACGAGACACCGGCCGAGCTGTTCCGGCTGCGCCGCGCCGCCGCGTATCAGGCGTATTACGAGACGATGCCGCTGCGGCTGGCGACGCTTCCGGCGGGGCCGAGCATGCGGCTGTTTCGGAGGCTGCAGTTTGGCAACCTGATCGATCTCAGTGTTCTCGATACACGGCAGTTCCGGTCCGATCAAGGCTGCGGAGATACCGTCGTCACCGACTGCGCCGCCGCGCTCGACCGCTCGCGCACGATGCTCGGAAGCGAGCAGGAGCGCTGGCTGTTCGACAACTTGGCTTCCGCGCGCGCCAGGTGGACCGTGCTCGGCCAGCAGGTGCCCACATTTGCGCGGGACTTCGAAGGTGCCAATCCAAATGGCCGCTTCTCGATGGACAAGTGGGACGGCTACATCGTCGCGCGGCAGCGACTCTACGAGCGGCTGAAGGAGACCGGCGCGCCGAATCCGATCGTGCTCTCCGGCGATGTGCATCTGCACTACGGGGCTGATCTCAAGCTCGATTTCACGAATCCGCAGTCGGCCACCGTTGGCGTCGAGCTCACGAACACCGCCGTGACATCGAGCGGCGATGGGAGTGACGTCGCCGGCAATTGGGAGCAAGTCAGACGGAACAATCCGCACATCCAATACCACAGCGCCCGCCGTGGGTACATCGCGTGTACGGCCACGCAGAGCACCATGCGCGCCGACTTCAAGATCCTGGACAAGGTCAGCGTGCCGGATCAGCCCGCGCGTATTGGCGGCTCGCTGGTGGTCGAAGCCGGTCAGCCTGGGAGCGTCACGGACTGAGAGGCGTCTTGGGCAATTCGGACATGGCCAATGCGCTGGGGGTCTGTCCGAGCAGCGCACCTGGTGTGACGCCGACACAAGACACGTCAGAGAGACATGTCAGCGCAGGAGCTCCCGCAGCAGCTTCAAGCCCTTCCTGATCGCGCGCCGATGCTCCGGTTTGGCACGCTCCAGTGCTGCTGCTAATCGCCAGAACGGCCCAGCCTGGAGCTGGCTGACGTAACGGGTCACGCTCTCGGTGACGGTGATCCGAGTGCGCCGCCGGTCGGCCGCATCCTGCGATCGCCGAATGAGACCGCGCGCTTGCAGCCGGTCGACGATTCCAGAGGCGGTGCTGTGGCTCATGTTCAGTGTCCTGCTGAGCTCGGTCAACGTCACCTGCCCCTTGCTGACGAGGCAAGCCATCACCGTGACCTGAGGTCCCGTGAGGCCGGCGCGCTCGGCGTCAGCGAACGGGCTGCGCTGGAGATCGCGCCGCAGTGCCCGAAACTGCGCCAAGATTTCTTCCGCTTCAGCAACTATCGCTGGATCTGGACAACGCATCCGAATCCCCTCGCCGCTCGGCCCCTCGCCCCTCGCCCCTCGAACATCGAGCCTCGAACCTTGCCCCTTGCCCCTTGCCGGTGGCGAGTGTAACATGTCGTATACGACGCGTCGTACACGACGTAATTATGAAGTTGCTCCCGCTCGTGTGGCGCTGTTTCACTCGCCGGAAGCTGCGGACCGTCTTTACGGCGCTGTCGGTCTTCGTAGCGTTCCTGCTCTTCGGACTGCTGATGGCCGCCCGCAGCGCGTTCTCCTACGGCGCCGAGTTGTCCGGCACAGACCGCCTCATGATGTTCCAGAAGGTATCCTTCAGCCGGCCGCTGCCCCTGTCTTACGAGGCACAGATCGCAGCCACGCCGGGCGTCGCCTTGGTGACCCACGCAACCTGGTTCAGCGCGGTGTACCAGGATTCGAAGCAGCGGTTCGTCCAGCTCGCCGTCGACGCGGAGCGCTTTCTGGAGATGCATCCACAGTACCTTCTCGCGCATGACCAGCGACAGGCCTGGCTCGCCAACCGCACCGGCTGCATCGTCGGCCGCGATCTCGCGACGCGATTCGGCTGGAACGTGGGCGATCAGATTCCGCTGCGAGGGCTGTCATCGTGGCGCATGGCGGACGATTCGCACTGGGCATTCACGATCGATGGCATTTACGACGGCCGGACCATGGGTGCGGACCTGAACCAGATGTTCGTCCACTACGACTACGTGAACGACGCGCGGGCGGTCAACCGGGATCACGTCGGTTGGTACCTTATCCGTGTGGCGCAGCCGAAACAGGCTGCCGACGTCGCCGCGCGGCTCGACGACCGCTTCGCCAACTCGGCCAACGAGACCAAGACGGCGACGGAGAAGGCGTTCCTCCAGGCATGGGCGAGCCAAATCGGCGACATCGGGAGGATCACGCTTGCGATATCCGGCACCGTGCTGTTCACGATTCTGCTCATCACGGGCAACACGATGGCGCAATCAATCCGGGAGCGGACCAGCGAGCTCGCCATCCTCAAGGTGCTCGGCTTCACCGACGCGCGCATCCTGGGTCTCGTGCTCGTGGAGTCGCTGCTGTTGACGGCGATTGCGGGCTGGCTTGCGCTGGTGCTTGCGTGGCTCATCGTCCACCACGCGACGCCGAGTGGCGGCTTGCTGCCAACGTTCTCTTTGTCCGGCCGTGATTTCACCATTGGGAGTGGATTGGCGGTCGTTCTGGGGCTCCTGGCCGGCGCGCTCCCGGCACTGCAGGCGGGGCGCTTGAAGATCGTCGACGCACTGAGACACTAGGGATACGAATGTGGAACCGGCTGCGCTACACGCTATGGGCGCCCATCTACGACCGGCTGGTGGCGCCAGCGCACTTCGAAGGTGCGAGGCGTGGCTCGATCGAGCGTCTGGCGCTCCGGCCCGCCGACCGCGTGCTGATCGTAGGAGCGGGAACGGGGCTCGACCTGGAATACCTCCCGAAGGAGATACACATCACGGCAGTCGACGTGACGCCTGCCATGCTGGCTCGGCTCCGTGACCGTGCTGGGCGACTGGGTGTGGACGTGGACACACGCGTGGCGGATGCGCGTCGGCTGCCCTTCGACGCGGGCACGTTCGATGCCGTCGTGCTGCATCTCATCCTGGCTGTGATGCCGACTCCAGCACAGGGGCTGCAAGAGGCGGAGCGTGTGCTCAAGCCCGGCGGTCGCATCGGTATCTTCGACAAGTTCCTGCGAGACGACGAACGGGCGGCTGTCGCGCGGCGACTTGTGAATCTCGTCGTCAAGCCACTGTTCTCGGACCTCAACCGCCGGCTTGGCCCGCTCGTGATGCAGACGCAGCTCGAGCTCGAGCGCGACGAGCCCGCAGCCTTCGGCGGGCTGTTTCGAGTCGTCACGCTGAAGAAACGTGCATCAACGAATAGTTGATCCGGCTACGACGTAGCGCTGTCCACCAGTGATGTCGGACGTCATAGCCTCCGGCTTCCCATCTGTCACTCTTTGATGGCGTCGATCGGATAGAGCACCGGAGAATGGTGCTTTAGCGAATAGGCGACCCGGCGGAAGGACGCAGCGCCTTCCAATCGACACCCATCCACTCCGCAACCGTTGCAGCTACCTGATTCGTGTGCAGTGGCGGGTGCTCGCGCCACTCACCGCGCTGCTTCATGCGCGGCGACACGAAGGCAATCCAGACGTCCTCTGCGCCATCCACGGTGGCGCCGTGATTGCGCCAGTCCTCAGTCGTTCGGCCACGACCGTGATCCGTCGTGATGAGGATGTGCGTGCGATCGCGATAGGCCGGCTGCGCTTGCAGCCAGGTCCAGAGCGCTTCGAGGTAACGGTCGGTTCGCGCACACGCCTCGAGCACACGATCGTAGCGTCCGTCGTGAGCCCAGTCGTCGGTCTCGCCGAGCGCGAGATAGAGAATCCGAGGCGTGGCGTGCTGAAGATGCGCCATGGCCAGGCGAAACGTGTACACATCGTGGCGGACCTCGTCCCACGGCGTCGGCGTTTCGAACTGCAGCGCGCTCAGCTCGCGCACGTGAGGATCCGGGTGGTCGAATACCTCGAAGCCGGCGTTGGTCGTCAGCGTTCCTTGCGTGTGCTCGACGATGGCGTTGAAGACGCTCCAGGAGGCAAACACTCCTGTGCGAGACGTGGGAAGACCGAGCCGCTCTTTGATCTCCTCGAGCACGGTTGGATACGGATTCTGTACCGGGTCATTGCTTTTGATCGTGTTGTTGTGCGCTTCTCCAAGGAGGATCTCTGCGTACCCGGGGTAGGAGAACCGATGCGTGTTGGTGAGGGTCACCGAGCTGTTTGCCGTCGGGTTGCCGGCGATCGATCCGTGCTGGCGCATCAAAGTGCCCCAGAAGAACGGCATGAGCTTCTCGCGGCGCGCAGCTGGCGTGTCTGCCCAGAAGCGGCGATACACGGGTACATCCGCAACATTCTGATCGGCGTCGAGGGTCGATCGCAGCACGTCGAGATCCAAACCGCCGAACATCTCCTCGACGCGCACCCCGTCCAGCGTGATGAGGATGAGATTGTCCGTCGTGGCCGGCTGAGCCCCTGACGAGGGCACCGGTTGCGCCGCGACGGCCACGGCGACGGCGAGAAGGAATCGGAGCATGTTCGTCATCGGAGTGATGGTAGGGCGCGTCAGCGTCCCGCGCCGTCACGGCCGCCTCGGCGAGGCGGCCCTACCTAGTACATCACGCGCGCACCGATCACGATGGTGCGCAGCGGGAAGAGCGAGCTGAGACTTGTAATCTGCCCATAGTTCGCGCTCGTGAGGTCGGTCACGGGCGGACCCCAGTTCGCATGGTTGAAGAGGTTGGTGATGAACACATTGAAGCGTATTGTCGCCCGCTCGGCAAACCGCACGTCCTTGAATGCAGCGAGGTCGACGTTCCAAGCGACCGGTCCGATGATGCGGCCCTTCTCCGCGTTGCCGAACCGGCCCGCGAAGATGGGCGCCCCCTGTGCATCGCGGAACGCATCGATCGAGAACGCCTCGGTGTTGAACCAGCGATCGAGGCTCTTCGGTCCGTTGTTCGGGTCCTGGCCAGGCACAGTGTCCGCCTTCTCGTTGCCGAAGCAATTGGTGCCGGATCCGCAGTGGCCACTGTAAAAGGCGGTGAGGTGCGGGCCCGACTGAATCTGCACGAGCGTCGAGACGGTCCAGCCTCCCGCGAGCACATCGAGTGCCACCGGCAACGCGGACGCGAACGTGCGACCACGCCCAATGGGAATATTCCAAATAACGCTGCTGACGAGGCGGTGATCCGGGATATTGGTGGTCTTGCCGCGCAGGTAGTCCGGTTCGAAGCGGTTGTCCGTCCGACCGTTGATCTCGGACTGGAAGTCCGTTTGGCCGGCCCCGCGCTCTTCGATGTTGTCAATCGAGTGTGCCCACTTGTAGGTGTTGGTGTGCGAGAGCCCCCATCGGCCGATGTCTCCGCGGAGCTGGAATACGAGGTCGTGGTAGGTGTGGTAGCCGCCGTTGTCCCGCGTGTTCACCCGATTCCAATTCGGGTACGGACGGACGTCGCGAGAGAGATTCGCAAAGCCAACGGTATTCGGCTCGATCTGGTTGAGATCTGGCGCCATCGTCAGATCCGTGCTGCGGAAGCCGGAGTAGGTGAAGCGGAATGCCTGGCGCGCGGCGAGCTCACGCTCGAAGGTGAGGCTCCACTGTTGCGTCATGGGATCCTTGTAGCGTGGATCGTTGGCGGTCGAGAAGTTCTGGGCGCCGACGACCACCTCGCCGCGACTGGGATCGCCAGCATAGGTGTTCGGCCAAACGATGGAGTAACCACGCGTCACCGGATCGAGCGCATTCCGGAACGTCACGTTGTCGGAGGTGTGGATGCCCGTGAGGGAGTTGAACACCTGGCCGAGGATACGCGCATGATAGATGCCGTAGCCGGCGCGAATGACGGTGCGGTTGTCGCCGCCAGGCCGCCACGCGATACCGAGGCGGGGCTCCAGGTTGTTCTCGTCGGCGAACCGGAGCGACTTGGGATAGCCAATTGCATCGGCTGCGAGGACCTGCGCGTCGCCGATCGAGCTGGCAAAGCCAGGTGCTGTCAGTGCGACCGAGGCCTCCGACGGCACGACGACATCACCGTTCTCGGTGTCGCGAAGGAAGTTCGTGATGTTCTCTTCGCGATCCTCGAAGGGTGGCCTCAACTCGTACCGGAGGCCACCGCTCACGGTCACGCTCGCGTTGGCGCGCCACTCGTCCTGAATGAAGAACCCGTAATGCGTCGCAACACCGTCGACGTTGGGACCAGAGGCGGTCTGGTCGACCTCGGTCGGTAGGCCGAGGAGGAAGTTCGCGAACGGATGGCCCGCACCGCCACCTTGGATATTGTCGTTGAAGCGGAAGACCCCGTAGTCGTCTGCGCCCGTGAAATTGAGCGGGCTCGTCCAATTGAACCACTTGATGTCGAAGCCGCCCTTCACGGTGTGACGCCCCCTGAGCCACGTGATGTTGTTGGCAATCTGCCAGGTGTCCTGTGTGAGCGGCTCTTCCTGGCTCTCGCCGAAGTTTGTGTAACCAGCGATCTGGATAGATGGCGTGCCGGTGACATCCGGCGGGTCGGTCGACAGGAGCGCGAGCCCCAGCTCGTCGATTACGTCGGGCCCACGGCGGCCGGTCGTGAAGCCGTGGTCTGCGCTCGTGTAGCCGACGCGTAGCTCGTTCAGGAGGCCGGACTTCACGGAGTAGTTATCAGAGACGACGAACGTTCGATTGGGCCAGACGTCTGATCGCGGTCCGAGGCTCTCGTACGTGGTCGGCGAGACGGTCTCGACCTCTTTCCAGCTCACGCGACCAAACAGCGTGTGTCGCTGGTTGAAGTTCTGGTCCAGACGAATGTCGAACTGATTCGAGACTTCGCTGGCATCGATCGTGTATCGGTAGATCGAGTCCTCTTCGTTCGGTGCGGGAATGTAGGCGTCGAGCAGCCTTGCCGCCACGGGGTTGAGTCGAGCCGCTGGAATGCGGTTTCCGGAGAAGCGCCGGCCGGTCACAGGGTCGATGATGGGCGTTGAGACCGAGGAGAAGTCTCCCTGGCGGAATGCGCTCGAGGGAACTGTGGTCGACGCCGACTGCGTTCGGCCGATGTCGAGCCGCTCGAATGCGCCGAAGAAGAACGTGCGGCTCGGTACCACCGGGCCGCCGATGCTGAGCCCGAAATTCGTGTTATCGCTCTGGTTCGGCGCCACGTCTTTGTTGAAGTAGTTCGGGTTGGCGTTCAGATCTGTCCCGTTGTAGTTGATGAACAGGCTGCCGTGCAGCTCGTTGGTGCCCGGCCGTGACACGGTCGTGATGTCGCCAAGCTGCGCGAACTCGGCCGTATTGGTGACCGAGCTGACCTTGATCTCCCCGATCGACTCGATCGAGGGGAAGACATTGAGGCCCTCGGCGCCAATCCCGTTCCGCCGGACGCTCGTCGTCAAGATGCCGTCGACAGACACCTCTGTCTGATAGGGGAGCCCACCCGAGAGCGAGAACTGACTCCCCACGCGCTGCACCTCGGGAATCTTCTGGATCGCTGGAATTGGCGAGGTGTTCTGCGTGCGGAACGTGAAGGGCAGCTCCTGGAGCTCGCGGTTGTCCACAGCGCCGCCGACGGTCGGCGTTTCCGTGTTGATGATAGGCGCAATGGTTCGCACGACCACCTGCTCCGCAAGGCCGTCGACGGCCAGTGTTGCAGCGATCCGAACCGTTTGTCGCGCCTCGACCCTGAACGGGTCGGTGGCGAACTGCTCGAACCCAGACAGCTCGACGCGCACGACATAGAGACCCGACGTGAGGTTTTGGAACTCGAAGGCACCGCTGTCGTTGGTGGCGGTAGCGCGCGTGAAGCTCGTCTGAACTTCGGTGAGCGTCACGGCGGCGCCCGGCAGCACGCCACCACTCGAGTCGGCGGCCGCACCCACCACAGCACCGTAGGTAGACTGCGCAGCTCCCCCGACGGGCAGCCCCATCACACCCAGCAGCAGGACTCCCAGCACCGGCAATAGACTTCTCATCACGGATACCCTCCCCCGCAGCGGAAGGTATCCCGCATCCGTCACGCCCGTGAGACGGCAGCGTAACGAGTCCGTGTCAAGGCAGACCTTGCGATCACCTCCTCGCGGCGTTAGTCTGGGCTGAGAAGTTATTTCGGAACATATCGCGTCTGTACGCGCGTCTCCTCATCCGTTGGAGAGCCCAAGACCAAAGGAGGAGAGAATGTTGATGAAAGCTCCAATGCTCAGCGGCATCGTCTTGGCGTGCGCTGCAACGGCGTTCGCGGCGCAGGGGCAGTCAAGCTCATCGGACCCTTCCGAGACCGCATCGCCGGGTCCAGCTAGCCAAGAGGCGACAGGTCCACCCGGACCAGTAGGTGGCCCGGTAGGGCCACCGAGGCCAGTAGGCTCGCCGACCAGCCAGACGGGACCCTCGACGAGCCCGACCGGGCCGTTGACGAGCCCCACCGGCATAACGAGTCCAACCGGGCAGACAACACCGATGACGTCAACCACCAACTGCCCGCCGGGCAGCGGCTCGACGTTGGGACGCGTCGGGACGACCGGCTCGACCTTGTCGTCGCCGCTTAGCTCCTCGACTGTCGGGTCGACGTCGTCGAGCCTGGGCTCAACGTCATCGACAACAGGAGCGCTTGGTAGCGGCACCAGCAGTATTTCGCCGCTTGGAGGCCCGACCGGGTCGACGATGGGCACATCGATGAATCGTCCGAGCGCGATCGGCACGACAGGGGGTGGAACATCATCGATTGGCGGCAGCGCGCTTTCGCCTTGGCGTCCTTCAACATTAGGGACGAGCGGACTGTCACGTCCGAGCACGCTGTCGGGCCCGAGCTCTGTCACGACAGGGTCGGTCTCAGGAATTGGCAGCTCGTCGCCGTGTCCGCGTTAGGTTTCTAGGACGTAACGCGTTTCCGCATTGACGCGCTCAGCGATCAGTCGAGTCTCACCAGGCCGCGCCGACTTGCGACTTTCACGGCCTCGGTCCGACTGGTTACCCCAAGCTTCTCGAACAGGTGGCCCACGTGGGTCTTTACTGTCCGCTCGCTGATCCTGAGCGCGTCTGCGATCTCTTTGTTCGCCCGACCGTCCGCCATGAGCCGGAGCGTGGCTAGCTCGCGCGGCGTCAAGTGGACGCGTGTCACACCTTCCGCAAGCTTCGCGGCAGCCGCCGGCGCCAGGTAGGTCTTGCCGGCGAGCACTTGGTGAATGCAGGCAATGAGGTCCTCAGCGGAGATGTCCTTCAGCACGTAGGCCTTGGCTCCCGCCCTGAGCGCCCGGGCGATGTCCTCGTCGGTGTCGTAGGTGGTGAGGATGATGATCTTGGCGTGAGGATCGCGCTCCCGCATTCTCCGGACGGCTTCGACGCCCTCCATCACGGGCATCCGAAGATCCAGCAACGTCACGTCGGGGTGGTGGCGGTCGAACGCATCCAGCGCTTCGGCACCGTTACCGCTCTCGGCCACTACTTCGAGATCCGGCTCCTGATTGATGATGTTCGCGACGCCCGTTCGAAGCAGGGCATGATCGTCGACGATGAGCACCCGGGCCCTGGAACCGGTTCCGCGACCTGCGCCGACGGCGGTCTCGGTGCTGATGTCACTGTGCGGCATGGACCTCCGTGGCTGCGGACTCTATCGGCGCGGGTTCCCAGGCGAGCACGACCTCTGTGCCACGCCGCGAGGCCGTCACGATCGTCAATGACGCGCTGATATGTTCCGCACGCTCCTGCATGCTCGTCATACCGAAGCCCGACGCAGCACGCTCGTCGCCGATCCCGCGGCCATCGTCGGCCACCGACAGCCGAAACGCGAGCGAGCGCGGGGCCGAGGCGGTGAGGGTGATTCTTCGCGCGTCGGCGTGACGAACGGCGTTGTTCAAGGCCTCCTGCGCGATCCCGATGATCTCGCGCTCCACCTCGTGACCGAACTGTGGCAGCTGGTCCAGGACGAGCTCGATCGGGACGTCGGTCGTTCGTCTGGCCATGTCGACGAGGCGTCGCAAGGTCGCGGCAAGCGTCTCGCCCTCTCCGAGGTGCGGGCGGAGCGCACCGACCGAGCGCCGCGCCTCGATCATGTGTGTGCGCGCCAGATCGACAGCGGCATCGAGACTCGATGCCACGGCAGGCGGCAACGCAGTGGCGAGCCGCTTGGCGGCCTGAAGCTGCATGAGAATGGCGGCGAACCCTTGAGCGAGATTGTCGTGAATGTCACGCGCGAGACGGTTGCGCTCTTCCAGGATCGCCTTGTGGCGCTCTTCCAGCAGGCTCTGTTCGGCCAGTCTGCTCTGATAGAGCGCCAGCGTCGCCTGACGCGCGCTGGCTTCGAGCAGCGCGAGCCGCCATGCGCTCTCGCAGGCGGGCGTCGGTCCGGTGGATAGCGCGAACCAGCCCAGCGTCCGGGTGGCCAGCACGAGCGGTGCGACCGCGACGGAGCTGACGCCTTCGCGACGATTGAACGCACGTACTGGCTCGGGCAGGCGCGGGTCGTCGCCGGCGTACTCGATCGTGCGTGTCCAACCTGGCGCGTAGCCGAAGAGGTGCTGCGCCAGGCTGTGCCGCGGCAGCGCCAGGGCATCCCAGTCGGCGGTGCCCGGCGTGAACATGCGATCCTTCAAGTACGCCATCCACAGGTCACAGCTTCGATGGTCGTCATCGATCAGCCACACGCCGCACGCGTGGCTCTCGCATTCCTCGACCATCGTCTTGGTAAAGGCGCGAAAGAAGCCGGCGATGTCCGGCTCGCTGACGAGCAGATCGAGCGCGAGCTGGACCGCATCGCTCTGGATCTTGGCCAAGCATTCGAACCGCCGGCGCTCGGCCGTCTCACGCTCGAACGCCTCACGAAGCTGCGCCGGAGAGAGGTTTGAGGGCTGGTCGCCGTCGCAGGGGCCAGTATGCATCTCTACATTATCCAACATTAGTCCCATCTCGGTATCGGTCGAAAGTAGGAGATCGGTCTCGGCCATCTGCCGGAGCCAAGCGTGGTCCGCACGGGCGACGCAAGGATCAGGCCTCTGTCCAATTGTGGAAGAGGGTGAGCACCAGCCATCATGAGATTGGGGGCTCATGTCGAAATCCGCCCGCGTCACTCGTCTACAAAGCGGGAAGAGGGCGCGGCGGCCTCACCGGGTCGCCCTGCCAAGAATGCTCAGGATAGAGACGGAAGCGGCGGCCCGATAGGCCGCCTTACCGAACATACTCAGGATAGCGGTAGGGCGCGGTCTTGGCCGCGCCACGTCCCTTCCAATTGGCGAGCAGACATCGACGCCGCAGCGCAGGCCCTCTCCGCAGAGAAATTGAAACTCTCGATCCAAGACTCGCGTCGAAGAAAGAGTTTGAGACGGATTGCCAGATTCTGCGAATAGGTTGGAAGGAGGAAGCTGGCTTGGAACCATACAACGTTCGTATGTCATACCGGACTCGCCGCTTGGTGAGTTATGGGCTCATCGTGTTGTTTGCTGCCGTACTCTCCGCCTGCTCGCGAACCGCCGCGCAGCCCGCGGATCCCCCGCCGCCGAAGGTGACCGTGGCCGAAGTGCTGCATCGTGACGTGACCGAGTGGGACGAGTTCACGGGACGCCTCGAGGCCGTCGAAACCGTTGAAGTGCGCCCGCGCGTGTCGGGATATGTTTCAAAGGTGTTGTTCACCGAAGGGGCACTCGTGAAAGCGGGCGCGCTGCTCTTCCAGATCGACCCGCGTCCTTTCCAGGCCGAGGTCGATCGGTTGCGGGCGGAGCTGGCGCGTACGCGTGCCACCGTTCAGCGTGCACGCCTGGAGGCGCAGCGCGCGGAGCGGTTGCGTGCCCAGAACGCCATGTCTCTCGAGGAGCAGGAGCGACGTGCCGCCTTTGCGGAGGAGTCCGCGGCCCAGGTGGACGCGGTAGCAGCAGCCCTGCGCGCCGCCGAGCTGAACCTGGAGTTCACACAAGTCACCGCCCCAGTGTCGGGTCGCGTGAGTCGCGCGATTGTCACCCAGGGCAACTTGGTGTCGACCGGTCCCGGGGAGGCCACCCTACTCACCACCGTTGTCTCGCTGGACCCCATCTATGCGTACTTCGATGCGGACGAGCGAATCTTCCTTCGATACCAGAATCTTGCCGGCGACGGGGGTGGGACCCGTCCGGACCTTTCGCGCCTTCCGATTCAGATGGCGATTGCTAGCGACACGGGATTTCCTCGTGAAGGCCAGATGAACTTTCTCGACAACCAGGTCGATCCGGCGACAGGCACGATCCAGGGTCGGGCGGTGTTTCGGAACCCGCGCCGCCAGCTGACGCCTGGCTTGTTCGTGCGGCTTCGGCTCGCAGGCAACGGGTCGTCGCGCGCCCTGTTGGTTCAGGATCGGGCTGTTGGGACGGATCTGGACAAGAAGTTCGTCTACGTGGTCGAGGACAACGGGACGGTCGCGTATCGGACCGTCACGCTTGGCCCGCTGGTCGACGGGATGCGCGTCATCCGTAGCGGGCTGAAACCGGGCGACCGGGTAGTGATCAATGGTCTCCAGCGCGTGCGTCCCGGTGTGAAGGTCGAGCCGGTCGTGGTCGCCATGGATGCGACCGAGGCCACGCCAGACGGGGAGCCGGCCCCCGGCGAAGTTGCTGAGGCTCAGGAGTAAACGTCACCGTGAAACTCGCTCAATTCTTCATCGACCGACCGATTTTCGCGATGGTGTTGTCGCTGGTGATTGTCATCACCGGCGGTCTCGCGGCGTTCCGGCTGCCGGTCAGCGAGTATCCGGAGGTGGTGCCGCCGACGGTGATCGTGCGCGGCACCTATCCGGGTGCGAACCCGCGGGTGATTGCCGAGACCGTCGCGTCGCCGCTCGAGCAACAGATCACCGGCGTCGAGGACATGCTGTACATGTTCTCGCAGGCAACGGCGGACGGTGTGATGACGCTCACCGTGACGTTCGCCCTCGGCACCGATCTCGACAACGCCCAGGTGCAGGTGCAGAACCGTGTCAGTCAGGCACTGCCGCGGCTGCCGGCCGAGGTCCAACGCATCGGCGTC
Source organism: Luteitalea sp. (assembly GCA_009377605.1). NCBI lineage: Bacteria > Pseudomonadati > Acidobacteriota > Vicinamibacteria > Vicinamibacterales > Vicinamibacteraceae > Luteitalea > Luteitalea sp. The sequence goes on along the minus strand of WHTT01000006.1, from coordinate 67,573 downwards.
ACGACCGAGAAGGCCTCGCCAGACTTCATCATGGTGGTGCACCTCGTGTCGCCGGACGAGCGATACGACATGCTCTACCTGTCGAACTACGCGCATCTTCGCATCAGAGACGAGCTCGCCAAGATCCCAGGCGTTGGCGACGCGCAGGTCTTCGGTGCCGGTGAGTACAGCATGCGCGTGTGGCTCGATCCCAATCGGCTCGCCTCGCGCGAGCTGACGGCGACCGATGTGGTGCGCGCCATTCGCGAGCAGAACATTCAGGTGGCGGCAGGCGTCCTCGGCGCTCCGCCCGCTCCGACAGAGCAGACCTTCCAGCTCTCCATCAACACACAAGGTCGTCTGACGACAGAGGAAGAGTTTGGCAACGTGGTCGTGCGCGCAACGCCAGATGGCGAGATCACGCGCGTACGCGACGTCGGCCGGGTCGAGCTCGGGTCGAATACCTACGCGTTGCGGAGCTTGCTCGACAACCAGCCGGCCGCCGCCATCGGCATCTTCCAGCGGCCTGGCACGAACGCCATCGAGGCGTCGAACCAGGTCCGCGCCACGATGGAGGCGTTGAGCCAGTCGTTTCCCGAGGGCGTGGAATACCGGATCGTGTACGACCCAACCATCTACGTCCGCGACTCGATTCGATCGGTCGTACGGACCTTGATCGAGGCGACGATTCTGGTCGTGCTCGTCGTGATGATCTTCCTCCAGACGTGGCGAGCGACACTCATTCCGCTGCTCGCCGTGCCGGTCTCGATCGTCGGCACGTTTGCCGTCATGCTCGTGGCCGGTTTCTCGCTGAACACGCTGTCGTTGTTCGGTCTGGTCCTCGCCATCGGCATCGTCGTGGACGATGCGATCGTGGTCGTCGAGAACGTGGAACGGCACATCGAGCTCGGGTTGGATCCGGTCGCCGCCACACGGCGGGCGATGGAGGAGGTCTCGGGACCCATCATCGCCATCGCGTTCGTGCTCGGTGCCGTGTTTGTCCCCACGGCGTTCATCAGCGGGCTGAGCGGCAAGTTCTACGCCCAGTTCTCGCTGACGATTGCGATCTCCACGGCGATCTCGGCGTTCAACTCGCTCACGCTCAGCCCGGCGGTCGCCTCCCGTATCTTGAAGCCGCGCGGTGCACCCAAGGACGTCGTGCAGCGTGTGGCCGATCGGCTGTTCGGCTGGTTCTTCCGTCTGTTCAACCGCGTGTTCGAGCGTTCGTCGTCGGCGTACGGTTTCGGTGTCGCCCGTGTCCTCCGCGTGTCTGCCATCGTGGTCGTGGTCTATCTCGGGTTGATCGGGCTGACGGCCCTCGGGTTCGCGCGTGTCCCGTCCGGCTTCGTGCCTGCGCAGGACAAGGACTATCTGATTGCCTTCGCGCAGCTGCCAGATGCTGCAACGCTCGATCGCACCGACGCGGTGGTCAGACGATTGGGCGAGATTGCGATGAAGCACCCGGGGGTCTCGAATGCAGTCTCGTTCCCCGGGTTGTCGGTCAACGGCTTCGTCAACGCGTCGAACACCGGCATCGCATTCGTGACCCTCAAGCCTGCGCTCGAGCGGCAATCGCCGGAGCTGTCGGCGGGCGCCATCGTCGGGGCGCTCAACGCGCAGTACAGCGAGCTCCAGGAGGCCTTCGTGGCCATCTTCCCTCCACCGCCGGTTCAAGGCCTCGGCACGACGGGAGGATTCAAGCTCTACGTCGAAGACCGCGGCAATCTCGGGTTCGAGGAGCTGTTCGGCCGTGTGCAGGCTGCGGTGGGTGAGGGGTTCGGCACGCCGTCGCTGGCGGGCGTGTTCTCGATCTTTCAGGTCAACGTGCCGCAAATCGACGCCGACGTGGATCGCGAGCGCGTGAAGACGTACGGTGTGGAGCTCACCGACGTGTTCGAGACGCTGCAGGTGTACCTGGGATCGCTCTACGCGAACGACTTCAACCGCTTCGGGCGAACCTACCAGGTGAACGTCCAGGCCGAGTCGGAGTTCCGTTTACAGCCGGAACAAATTCGCCGGCTCGAGACCCGCAACGCCCGCGGTGACATGGTGCCGCTCGGCTCGTTGGTGACCGTGCAGCGCAGCTATGGGCCGGACCAGGTGATGCACTACAACGGCTATCCGGCGGCGGAGATCAACGGCGGGCCCGCGCCAGGCTTCAGCTCGGGACAGGCGCAGGATGCCATTGCCGGCATTCTCGAGCGAGGTCTGCCGTCCGGCATGACCTTCGAGTGGACCGAGCTGGCTTACCAGGAGCTGCTCGCGGGCAACACGATGATCTACATCTTTCCCTTGTGCGTGCTCCTGGTCTACATCGTGCTCGCCGCACAGTACGAGAGCTGGACGCATCCGCTGACGATCATTCTCATCGTGCCGATGACCCTGTTCTCCGCGATCTTCGGTGTGTGGATCACCGGCGGCGACAACAACATATTCACGCAGATCAGCTTTCTCGTGCTCGCCGCCCTGGCCTGCAAGAACGCGATCCTGATTGTCGAGTTCGCCCGGCAGCGCGAGCAGGAAGGGCACGACCGTGTGTCGGCGGTTCTCGATGCGTGCCGCGTCCGGTTGCGGCCCATTCTGATGACGTCGATCACGTTTCTCGCTGCTGTCATTCCGCTCATCTTCTCCTCCGACGCGGGGTGGGAGATCCGTCGGGCGATGGGCATTACCGTGTTTGCCGGCATGTTTGGCGTAACGTTCTTCGGACTGTTCCTGACGCCGGTGTTCTATGTGCTCGTCGGCGGCCTCGCGGCGCGCTTCTCAGCGTCGGCGCGTGCGCCGCAGGGGCGTGTGGCCGCGGCCTCAGTGGAGGGGCAGTAATCCTGAATCCTGATTCCCAATGTCTATTCGTCTTGCTATCGGATTCCTATTGACGCTCGTCGTGTCGGGATGCGCCCTGCGGGGGCCGTACGAGGAGCCGCGGGTCGATCCTGCTGCCTTGAAGCAGGCTGATGCCGCGCACTTTGCCGAGACGTCCTTCGATCCGCGCTGGTGGGGCCAGTTCGAGGACAGCGTGCTCGACGGGCTGGTCACTCGCGCCCTAGATGCCAATCACGACGTGCGCATTGCCTCCGCACGGGTGGAGCAGGCGCGCGCCATCTTCGACGATGCCGCGTTGGATCGGTACCCAACGGTGACCGCCGGTGCGAGCGTGGATCGCCGCGAGCAGGCGCAGCCAGGCTTCACCGACGAACGGATCGATTCGACGACCTATCAAGCGGGCTTTGACGCCTTCTGGGAGATCGACCTGTTCGGGCGCGTGCGGTCGGAGGTGCGGGCCGCAGCCACGACCGCCGAGAGCTTTGCCCTCACGCTCACAGACGTCCGCGTTCGCGTCGTTGCCGACGTGGCGCGTGCGTACTTCGAGCTGCGCGGGTTGCAGTACCAGATGGCCGTGGCCGAGCGGAGCCTCGTCAACCAGCGCGAGACGCTGCGGCTCACGCAAGTCCGCCGGGACGCAGGATTCGGCGAAGAACAGGATGTCGCCAGCGCCGCAGCACGCGTCGCTGCAATCGAGGCGAGTGTCCCGCCGCTTCGCGCCGGCCTCGTCCAGCGCGAGCACCGGCTCGCCGTCCTGACCGGGGTGCGGCCGGGCGCCCTTCGCGCGGATCTCGCGCCTCGTCCCTACCCGCCGCTGGCAAAAGCGCTGTCGATTGGCGACCCGGGCGAGTTGCTTCGTCGCCGTCCGGATGTTCGCGCGGCCGAGCGGAGCTTGGCGGCGGCTGTGGCCCGTGAGGGTGTGGCGGCCGCGGATCTCTATCCGCGCGTGACGCTGACCGGGTTCCTCGGTTTCATTGCAGGTCGAGGCAGCCTCTTCGGAGAGGCAGACTCGCGCGCGTGGGCCGTAACGCCGGCGTTGAGCTGGGCGGCGTTCGACCTCGGCAGTGCACGGGCACGGCTGCGTGGTGCGGAAGCGGCGACGGGCGAGACCCTCGCGACGTTCGAGCAAACGGTGCTGCTGGCGCTCGAAGAAACCGAGAACGCGCTGGTTTCCTATCGCGAGGAGCAGCAGCGACTGCTCAGGCTCGGCGAGCAGGTGAGAGAGAGCACGCGTGCCGCTGATATCGCGCGCGTGCGCTACAAAGAGGGCGTTGCCGACTTCCTCTCGCTGTTGGATGCGGAACGCACGCAGCTCGAGGCGGAAGACGCCGTGGCCCAAGCCGAGGTCGGCGTGTATACGAGCGTCGTGGCGGTCTACAAAGCGCTGGGGGGCATTGTGACCGACGGCGCCGCCACCGGCGCGAGTGGCGCGACAACCAGCGCCGCCGGCCCCGCTTCGTCTGGTCGAGAAGTGGTGCAGCGGACGGCCCGATTCTAGTGCCCGCCTCGGCAAGGCGGCGTCCCGAAAGATGCCTGGCATCTTTTCTTGATCCACACGAATCGATGTAAATTTGGCCGCTAGCGGACCTGACGGTCCGCCGTCTTGGCAACCACGACATGACGATTGAGGAGTGGCCGCGGGTGGCGGTCATGGGGGCGGGCGCGGTTGGCTGTTATTTCGGCGGCATGCTCGCACGCGCCGGTGCTCCCGTGACACTCATCGGTCGCGCGGCGCACGTCGACGCCATCACGGCAAGCGGCCTGCTACTCCAGACCCGCGACTTCGAGGCGACGGTCCCCGCGTCGGCATCTATCGACCCCGCCGCCGCCGGTGACGCCGAGCTCGTCCTGTTTGCGGTCAAGACAACCGACACGGAAGCGGCAGCCAACACCCTTGCGCTCCATGTGTCGAATGGAGCCGTTGTTGTTTGCCTCCAGAACGGTGTGGATGGTGCAGAGCGTATTCGCGCCGCGACGCGGATCGATGCCATTCCCGCGTCCGTCTATGTGGCCGCGGAGATGACGGCCCCGGGCGTGGTGACGCATGCCGGCCGTGGCGACCTCATCATCGGTGATGCCCCGCAGCGCGGTGGATCCAGCGATCAGCGCCGGCGCGACATCGAGCGAGTCGCGCACGTCTTCGGCCGGGCCGGTGTGCCGTGTCGAGTATCGGCACGCATCGAAACGGATCTCTGGACGAAGATGGTCATGAACTGTGCCTACAACGCGATCTCCGCGTTGACCCGAACCAGATATGGGCGGCTGGTCGCCGATCCCGGGACACGCGAAGTGATGCGGCACGCCATCGAAGAGACCGTAGCGGTTGCGCGCGGGCTCGGTGTCGAGATGCCAGACGGCATGGTCGAAGCGGGCTGGAAGCTCGCAGGCAGCATGCCGAATGCGCTGTCGTCGACGGGGCAGGACATCCTGCGCGGGAAGCGCACGGAGATCGATTCCCTGAACGGCTACGTGGCGCGCCGTGGGGCGGAGCTTGGCATTCCGACGCCGGTCTCCCACACGCTCCATACGCTGGTGAAGCTCCTCGAGAAATCAAGCCTCTAGAAGCCGCCGCGACTTACACACCCGCTGCTTCTGTGATGGAAACGAGGAACTTGCGGAGCGCGGGAACGCCTCCTTGCGCCTCGCGGTGCACCCGCTCGTAGTCGAGCAGGGCATAGCCGTGCGCGATCCGGTTACGCAGGCCAGCGGCAGCACGCAAGGCCGTCGCGGTGTCGCGGTCGATCACGCTGCGATCCGCAAGGACGTCGAACGCAGAGCCCGCATCGTCCGGCTCAGCCCATCCTTCGTCGGCCACCCAGTGGGCGGCTAAGTCTATGCACTCTTGAATGGAGAGAAAGAGATAAAAGAGCGACAGATCCCGCGCTTTCGGGTCGGACTGGAACCTGTCGAGGGGCGCGAGCAGTGTGGCGGCTGCCTCATTGAGCCACGCGCGTGCCCGGGCGGCCTTCGTCACCACCACCTCACGACCGACCACGCGCCGCCTCCTCCTTCAGTCGTGCGGCCATCACCTTGTGCATCATTCGTGCAGTCGGTGCCCAATCCCACCAGTCGATCATCGCGTGGGCGCGAAAATCGGCCCACGTGTGGCTGCTGCGTTCGACCAGCACCACGCCGTCTCGAGCGATTTCGAAACGGAGAAGTGGAGGGGCTGCATCGAGCCAGATGACGTCGACCGGACGGCCAACGGCTCGCTCGAGGGTCACAGCCAGCAGCGATGTGGGCTCAGTCTTCCGATCGAGCAATATCCCCACATCGAGGTCGCTGGCGAGCCCGGCGGTTCGTCTCGCTGCCGATCCGAAGAGGACAGCGAGCCGCACGCCTGACATGGCCCCCAGCACACGCTTCAGGGTGTCGACGCTCGACATGGCAGCGATTCTACAACGCAGGCCGGTGTTTCCAAGTGACACCGCTATCTCGACGGCCACTTCTCGTCCGCACCAGGAGTCCGTGGCAACGCAGCGTTCCAGTGCCCAGTATACGCCGCGGACTCCGAGGCATTCTCCGACCTCGACGGGCGTGCTATAGTTCTCCTCCCGAACTATAGCCTGCACGCTGATCGCGCTGCCGACATGCGCAAGATCGATCTGACCAATTTTCACGTCGCGACCAGTGAGACCGCGCGCGACATCAACCGCCGGATCGTGCTCAACTTGATTCGGCGGCATCAGCCAATTTCGCGAGCCGATTTGGCTCGCGAATCGGGGCTGCAGCGGAGCACCGTCTCGGCCATCATCGAGCAATTGATCAAGGAGAAGTGGGTCGCGGAAGGCGCGAGCGGCTATCTGCCCCGCGGTCGACGGCCGAGATTTCTTCACTTGAACAGGGAGCGCGTCGGCATCATCGGCATCAACATCCGTCCCATCCGGACCACGATTGCCTTGGCCGATCTGGATGCGCGGTTCATCACCCAGGAGTCTCTCCCGACGCCTTCGAATCCCGCGCAGGCCATCGACGCATTGTGCGCGCACCTCCGTCGCCTCATCGAGGCGCACCCCGAGATTTGCTACGAAGGAGTCGGCGTGAGCGTGCCAGGGCGCATCGACCTGGCGTCGCAGCGGTTGGTGTTTGCGCCGAATCTCGCGTGGAACGGCGTGGACTTGAAGGGGCCGCTCGAAGCAGCCACGAAGCTGCCGGTGGCGCTAGAGAATGCGGCGAACGCCTGTGCGCTCGCAGAGCTCTGGTTCGGCGAGCATACCGAGAGCGTACGGAACCTCATCGCTATCACCGTGTCGGAAGGGATCGGCGGCGGCATCATCCTGAACGGCCAACTCATACGAGGCTCCACAGGTGTCGCAGGCGAGTTCGGCCACATCACGCTGGTCGAGGAGGGCCTTCGGTGTCGGTGCGGCAACCAGGGGTGTTGGGAGATGTACGCCTCGAACTCTGCGGCCGTGCGCTATTACGTTGAGGCAACCTCTCGCAACCGTCGCAGAGACTCCACGGCGACGGCAAAACGGCAGCTCCCGACGTTCGACGATATCGTCCGTCTCGCGGACCAGGGCGACGCCAGAGCGTTGTCGGCCATCGACCGCCAAGCCCACTACATTGGCGCCGGGGCGGCGCTGCTCGTCACCGGCTTGGCGCCGGACGTCATCGTGATCGTGGGCGAGGTGACGCGCTTCTGGAACCGGATTGGGGCCGCGATCGAGAACGTGGTCAAGCGGCACACGTTCACCCACGCAACGACCCGTATCGTGCCGACCGATGCCGCCAGCCAGCCCAGGCTTCGCGGCACGATCGCCCTGGTGCTTCAGAAGCACTTCGGTGCCCCGGCTCTGATGTGATGCTGCCAATGACCTCTCCCTCTCTTTGGCTCGCGAGATACGTGCCTGGCATGGTCGTCGTGCTTCTCGCGCTGTCGGTGAGCGCTCGAGCGAGCGCTGAAACCGGCTACGACCTCTGGCTCCGCTATGCCCCAATCGAGGAGGCGCCCTTGCGCGACAAACTGCGACGGCAGGTCGAAGATGCGGCCGCGTGGCGCGACAAGTGCCTCCGCTACTTCCAGCGGTTCAGCCGGCAGTCTGTTCCGGCGTTTCGCGATGCTCCTGCTCGAGAGGCGCCGCCGATGTAACGCCAACTGGGATCACGAGTCCTGGCGACCGGCCAACAGCGGCTGCCGACGCTTGCACAGTTGAAGCGGCAGTCCCCATGGGTCGCGCAACATGAGGAGGCGTGAGCCATCCGCTTGGCGCTGTTCCTCGACGAAAGTGGCGCCGGCGTCCAGCAGTGCCGACTTGGCCGCGTCCGGGTCGTCCGCCTCGAACGCGAGATGGAATCTGAGCGGATGCATCGACGGGTAGTCCGGAATTGCATCCGCTGGATTGTTGTAGATCTCGACTACTACTGCTCCGCTCGTATCCGCCAGAAAATGAATGCGCGCAGGGGTATCGACCTTTCGCACGATGCGCATTCCCAGATGCTCGATGTACCAGGCGGCCATTGCCTCTGGCTCCGAAACGTTCCAGGCGACGTGCTCGACTCTCAAGGTTGGCATGCAGTCTTACTCCACGGAACCGCGCAGTGATGCGCTCATGTCCTGTATCCGCTCAATGCGCAGGCCACGATCTTCGATCGGTGTCGATGTGTCAAGTGAGTGGGATGATTCGGACATCGGCCACTTCGCCTTCCCGCATCGTGAGACGCGCGACGCTCGGGATGAGATCGAAGCGGCGTGGCCCGGCCGCTCCTGGGTTCACTACCCAACGCCTGCCGGCACGGTGGATCAGGGCGCGATGGGTGTGCCCATAGATCAGAACAGCGGTCGTCTTCCTCTTGCTTACCGAGAAAAGTCGTCGTATGCTGTTCTCGGTAACCGAGTGAGACAAATATGAGTAGACCACCTGATCTGGTTCAAGGCACCCTTGACCTTCTGATTCTCAAGATCGTGGCCCTCGAGCCGCTCAATGGCTGGGCAATCAGTCAGCGGCTGAAGCAGGTCTCGCGAGAGGTCCTGCAGGTGAGCGACGGATCGCTCTACCCAGCGCTGCACAAGCTCGAACAAGAGGGCTGGATCAAGGCCGAATGGCGGGTCACGGAGAACAACCGGCGCGCCAAGTACTACTCGCTGACGCGGCCCGGTCGCAAGCAGCTCGAGCGCGAGACCGCCAACTGGCAGCGCTTGTCCGGCGCGATCTCTCATGTGGTGAAGCTCAAAGAGGCGTGAGCCATGGGTCTGGAGCGCTGGCTCTACACGTTGCCGCTCCGGCTGCGCACACTGTTTCGCCGCGGCGAGGTCGATCAAGAGCTGGACGAGGAGCTTCACTATCACCTCGAACAGCAGATTCAGGAGCAGGTCGCGAAGGGGCTGATGCCGCAGCAGGCGCGCACAGCCGTGCTGCGCGCCTTTGGTGGGATGGAGCGACGCAAGGAGGAGTGCCGCGACATGCGACGCCTGAACGTGGTCGAAACCCTGTGGAAGGATCTCCAGCACGCCGTGCGCGTGTTGCGGCGGAGTCCCGGCTTCACCGCGATTGCGGTCGTAACGCTTGCGCTCGGGATCGGCGCCAATACGGCCATCTTCAGCGTCGTCAATGGCGTGTTGCTGAAGCCCCTTCCGTTCCACGAGCCGGATCGCCTGGTTGACGTGTCGCACGAGCATAACAGCCACGGCCCCGGCACGTATTTCACCTACCGCGACAACCACCAAGTCTTCGAGGACATTGGTGCATGGAAGACCAACCAGGTCTCGATCACCGGGCGCGGTGAGCCGGAGCGTGTTGAGGCGCTCTCCGTCTCAGATGCCACGTTGCCGCTGCTGAGAGTCCAATCTGTTCTTGGCCGTTTCTTCGGCGAAGAGGACGAGAGGCCGGGCAGTCCGGCGCGGGTCGTCTTGACCCACGGCTATTGGCAGCGTAAGTTCAGCGGCGCCCAGACGATCATCGGTCGATCGCTGATGATCGACGGCATGCCCAGCGAGATCGTTGGCGTGCTGCCCGCTTCTCTTAAGTTCCTGCGCACCGATCCCGCGGTGCTGCTGCCGATGCAGATCGACCGTGCGAAGGCGAACAACGGAAGCTTCGACTTCCAGGTTCTGGCTCGGCTGAAGCCAGGCGTCACGCTGTCCCAGGCCAATGCCGACGTGGCGCGCATGATCCCGCTCCTCCCGCCGACCTACCATGCCTACCGCTTACAGCCGAACATTCGTCCACTGGCGCAAGACGTGATCGGGGACATCGGGCGCATTCTCTGGATTCTCTTGGCCACCGTGGGCTTCGTCTTGCTGATTGCCTGTGCGAACGTCGCGAATCTCTTTCTCGTGCGCGCCGAGGGGCGCCAGCAGGAGTTGGCCATCCGTGCGGCCCTGGGCGCGAGTCGTGGGCGCATCGCGCGGGAGCTGCTGTCGGAGAGCCTGATGCTGGCGCTCGCGGGCGGCGTCGTCGGCCTGGCGCTCGCCCAAGCCAGCATCGGCGTGTTGAGGAGGTTGGCGCCGGCGGAGTTGCCGCGCGTGGATGAGATCAACATCGATCCGATGGTGCTGCTCTTCACGGTGGCGATTTCGGTGCTCACGGGTCTGATGTTCGGCCTCATTCCCGTCCTGAGATTTGGGACGCCGAGCGGGACGGCACTCAAGGAAGGTGGCCGATCGGCGAGCGACGCGCCGGGGCGACACCGGACGCGCAATGCGCTGGTCGTGGCGGAGGTCGCGCTCGCCCTCGTGCTGCTGATCGTCTCGGGACTGATGATTCGGACGTTCGTTGCCATGCGGCAGGTCGAGCCCGGCTTTGTGCGCCCCCACGAAGTGCAGACGTTCCGCATCGATGTGCCAGAGGCCCTCGTTAGTGATCTGCAACAGATGGCGCGGACGCACGATGAGATCGCCCAACGGCTGCGGCAGGTACCGGGCGTCGTCTCGGTCGGTCTCTCCTCCTCGATCACGATGGACGGCGAGAACAACACCAATGCCATCCACGTGGAGCACGTCCACGTGCGGGACGACGAGCTGCCGCCACACTACCGTTTCAAGTCCGTGGCGCCTGGCTACTTCGAGACGATGGGGAACCGGCTGGTGGCCGGACGCACGATCACCTGGACCGACATCTACCAGGTCAGGCCCGTTGTCGTCATCTCCGAGACTCTGGCACGTGAGTACTGGCGGGAGCCATCCGAGGCACTCGGCAAGCGTGTTCGGAACAGTCTCGAGTGGCGAGAAATCGTTGGCGTCGTCGGCAACGAGCGTGACGATGGCCTGAATCAGCCGGCGACCGCCATGGTGTACTGGCCGCTGTTGAATGAGAACTTGTGGGTCCGTGGTGGAGAGCGGATCCCCGGTTACATGACGCGCACGATGGCCTACGCCGTGCGGTCGACCCGCGTGGGCTCGCCCGGCTTCCTGCGCGAGCTCCAACAAGCCGTCTGGTCCGTCAATCCGAGCCTGCCGTTGGCGAACGTGCAAACGCTCGATGAGATTCAGGCGGAGTCAATGGCGCAGACGTCCTTTGCCATGGTCATGCTGGCCATTGCCGCGAGCGTAGCGCTGCTGCTCGGTGTGGTGGGAATCTACGGCGTGATTGCGTACATCGCCACGCAGCGGACGCGCGAGATCGGCATCCGCATGGCGCTCGGCGCACAGACCGGCGATGTGCGTCGTCTGTTTCTTCGTCACGGGCTCGTTCTCACGATGATCGGCATCGCGCTCGGCAGTGGCGCGGCCATGCTGCTCACTCGTGTCATGTCAGCGTTGCTGTTTGGCGTGGGTCCGACGGATCCGGTGACGTACGTGGCTGTCGGAGCAAGTCTGACGGTTGTGACGCTCGTGGCGACGTATCTTCCTGCCCGACGCGCTTCGCGTATCGACCCGATTATCGCGTTGCGGTCGGACCTGTAGGCCCGACCTTCAGGTCGGGCGCAAGACGAGCCGCGACGCATGAGGTGTCAGCCGCCGGCAACGTCACGATCGTGGCGCGAGACTCCGCTTCTCGGACAACGCGGCCGCATTGACGCAATAGAGCGGCGATCGGCCGTCGAGCACGGCAGCGACGTCGCGGCACACCGCTGCCACGATGCGCGCCTGTGCCTCGACGGTGAAGGCGGCGATGTGCGGCGTCAGGACAACGTTGTCCATCGCGTTCAAAGACGAAGAGGCCGGCGGCTCGAGCGCCCGCACGTCCAGCCCAGCGCCCGCAATCTGGCCGCTCTGCAGCGCCTCAACCAATGCGGGCTCGTCCACCTCGTCTCCCCGCGCCAGGTTCAGAAACAGCGCCGTCGGTTTCATCATCCTGAATCGATCGGCGTTGAACAGCTTGTGCGTTGCAGGTGTGCTGGGGAGGTGGCAGCTGACGACATCGGCGCGCGCGAGTAGCTCGTCGAGGCCGACGAGCTCCGCGCCACTCTCAGTGACGGTCACCGCGTCGGGGCTGATAAAGGGATCATGCGCCAGCACGCGCATGCCGAAGGCCCGCGCGCGCATGGCCAGAAGAAAGCCAATGCGGCCGAAGCCGACCACGCCCAGTGTCTTTCCATAGAGCTCGATGCCCATGAAAGCACTGCGCGCCCATCCGCCCGCGCGGGTGTCGCGGTCGGCGGTGACCACGCGTCGCGCCAGCGCCAGCAGCATGGCCATTGCCAGCTCCGCGACGGAGCAGCTGTTCTGATCCGGTGCGTAACATACAGCCACGCCGGCCTCGGTCGCCGCGGCAACGTCGATGTTGTCGAGCCCTGTGCCGGCGCGTCCAATGACCTCCAAGCGGTCAGCGGCACGGATGACATCGCTGGTCACCCGCGTCTGATTGCGCACGATGAGCGCCCGAGTGTCGGCTAGGCGATTCACCAGCAGCGGCTCGTCGCGCCAGAGCTCCGGCTCGACCGATACGCTGTAACGGTGGCCGAGGCTGTCGAGGTCCGGGCCAGCGAGCGACTCACTCACGAGAATGTCGGGCATGGTGGCGAGTACTAATCACGATTCACGGGATCAACGGCAGCCGTCTCGGCGTCGTGCAGCCGGAGCGCGAGCTCGAATCGCTCGCTCAGCTCGTCGAGCTCGCGCACGGTCGCGTCGCTGAGCGACACACCGGTGTGACGATTGGCTTCGGCCCTTCGCGACGAACGCTCACCCGGCACGAGAATCTCTTTGACTCCCGGGCGCCGCCGGCAGGCTTTGACTCGATCGATGGTTTGATCGATGCGCTGCCTGAACACTGCCGCGTCGGTGAACGCGGCAATGTCGAGCAGGCAAAAGAAATGTCCGACGTCTTGCGGGCGGTCGAGGTTCTTGTACATCGAGCCGATGTCCGGCCCGATGGCGGAGCCACTGAGCACACTGGACAACAGCTCGACCATCAGCGCCAGGGCATAGCCTTTGTGGCCCGCCATGGCCAACACCGTTCCCGCCAGAGCAGCGTCGGTGTCGGTGGTGGCATTGCCCTCCGGATCCAGCGCCCATCCGTCGGGCAGACGCCGGCCCTCGCGGCTTGCCGCGATGATGTTGCCACGCGCCACGACCGACGTCGCAAGGTCAACGCTTACCGGCCAACCCTTCCCCGTGGGAAAGCTGGCGGCGATGGGGTTGGTTCCGAAGAAGGCTTCGCAGCCCCCTTCAGGGCTCATCGCTGGCTCGCAGCTCGTCGTGGCAAGCAGGATCATGTCCCGATCGGCCGCCCAATTGCAGTAGTAGCTCAGCGCGCCGAAGTGCTGCGAGCGGCGGATGGTGGCTGCGGCGAGCCCATATTGTTGTGCCAGTGGCGCCAATTGCTCCAGTGTTCGAATTGCCTGAACCTGCCCCAAGCCGTTCCCGGCATCGACCACCAGCACGCCTGGGCGGCGCTGCTCGATCTGTAGCGCTGCGCGGGCGTCGATTTGTCCTAGCTCGATTCGCCGGAGGTAGATCGCCAGTCGCGAGACGCCATGCGTCGAGCGGCCGTGCAGGTCCGCGTCTACGAGGGCATCTGCGAGAATGGGCGCATCGACGTCCGGCACGCCAGCGGCCTGGGCGATCGTGCCGACGAGCGTCCGGAGCGCGTCAGGGTTGTAGCGTTTTGTCGTCATCACGTAAGTGGGGACGGCTGAGGAGCCAGGCTTCACCGTGCGTCAGCGGCGGTCTCTCTGTACCAAGCCATACGTCGTGCCGGCAGATCATCCAGCGCGTCACGGCTTCCAGCGGCGTGCGTGTCCAGCCGGGATGCGTCCAGAGACAGACCGTCCCGCACTCGCCACCGAGCCGCGCGTTGAGCACCACGTAGTGCTGCACGCCTGGGCAGTCGAGGACGTGCCGATCGACACCAGTATCCACTGGCACGAAGCTGGCGAGCACGACTCGTGGGCGATGACGACGCAGCGCCTCGTCTACCGCAAGCGGCTCAACCTGCGTCTCGGTTCGCGGCGGTGGCCGGAGGTCTGTCGCGGTCACCGCAAGACCACGGCTCCCCAGCGCGGCGGCGAGCGCCGCGTCGCCTGCACAGATCTCGACGACCGGTGACTGGCCGAGTCGGCGCAGCGCCGTCGCAAGGGCATCGACGAATTGGACGCTCAAGGCGAGATAGCGACCCGCCTCCACGCATCGAGCCAACCACCCTTCGGCTTCTTCGGCAGCCGCGAATGCCGCGAGCAGCTCGGAGTACGGGGCGACTATTGGGTCCGCGTCCGTCATTGCCGCTGTCAGACGCTCGGTCCGCAGCGTGTGATCGCAAACGCGTTCCATTCCCGCAGCGCTTCTGCCTTGGTCATCTTGCCGTCGCAAATGTCCAGCACCTCATTGAGCAGTCGCTCACCTGCCTGATCCAACGTGGTGCCGTCGAACATGTCGCTGACGTTCACGTCGGTCGTTTCCTCCATCCGGCTCCAGGACTCACGGTTGCCCGTCAGACGCATGGTGATCATGAGCGGATGGTTGATGGTGTGCCCGCCGCCGGTGGCAAAGCTCATGATCTGAGCTCCGGCGGCGGCGATTCCTGTGATCGACTCGCCTCCGTGGCCGGGTGTATCCATCAGCCAAAGACCGCCCTCCCGGCCAATGCGCTCGGCGTAATCCACTGCTCCGACGATCGGCGTAGTGCCCCACTTCATCATGGCGCCGAGTGACTTCTCCTCGATGGTGGAGAGGCCCCCGGCCATGTTGTCGCCCGTGGGCTGGCTGCCGCGGAGATCCACGCCGCAGGCGAGAATCTCGCGTTCCATCTTTGCGATATAGCCCAAGAGCTTGTCGGCCACGGCTGGCGTCTTGGCCTTTTCTCGGATCAGCTCTTCGCCTCCCATCATCTCGGTGGTCTCGGCGCCGACGACACGCCCGCCAGCCTCGATGATCCGGTCGGCGACCCAGCCCACGCAGCGATTGTGGGAGAGGCCGCTCGTCACGTCGCTCGTCCCGCAGTTGATGCCGTACACGAGCCGGTCCAGGGTGACTTTGTCGCGTTGCTGCCCAGTGATCGTGCGGTTGAGCGCGACGGCGAGGTTGGTCGCCTGCGCGGTTGCCTGCACGACGCCACCAGCGTTACGGATGTTCACCACTTCGACGGGCTTGCCAGTCTGGGCGATCTCGTGCGCGATGGCGTCAGCCTCGCAGCCCGCCTCCTTGAAGTGATCCACGACGATCACCGCACCCGCATTGGGATTGATCCCGTGGCCGACGAGCGTGCGGAACGTTTGCGCGAGATCGGGCGCGATCTGGCACCGGCCCAGGGGATGCACGATTGGAATCGTGTTCTGAACCGTATGCGCCACACGTTCACACGTGGGGTTGGCGTAGAGCGTGCCGCTCAGCAAGAGCACATAATTCCGTATACCAACCTGCCCATCGTCTCGCACGTAACCATAAAAGCCGTCTCGCATCGTATGACTCCTGCCGAACACTCAACTCAAGACTCAGAACTCACGACTTCAGATCCCCTCTTCCACGATTGGACTCGATGTTGTGAGCGTGCACGTGCTGGCCACGTCTGATCGGCCGGCTCGCCTTGCCGATGATCAGCCCGTATTTGACGATCGGCTCGCCGGTCTCGATGTCGCGTCGCGCCAGCTTGTGGTTGGACGGCAGGTCGTCAACGAGGTCGATCGTCTCGATCTGGTCCTGTCCCTCGACGACGCACTGGACGCGCTGGCCGCGCTGCCCTGGACCAATGAGGTTGGCGACGTTGTCGTCCGGATGAACAATCAATGCCCGGAGCATGGTTTGTGGCTCGGCTGCTACCTGTGTCATGCCTGGATGTCTCCAAACCGGTCTCGTAACGTATCATCGTAATACGTAATATCTTCGCTCTGAACTGATCCGCGATCATGGGCTTGTGAGCTCTTGACAGTGGCGAAGAGCCATGGAAGGATACTCAGCGAAAACGTTTTCGTTATGACGACAGCCGATCGCGACACCCCGGATTACGAGCAGCTTCACGGTCAGGCGCTGCTCTTGCGGAAAGACATCATCCGCATGCTGGGCATCGCGGGATCGGGCCATCCGGGCGGCTCCTTGTCGGCCATTGACTACATCACCTATCTGTATTGGTTCCGGCTCCGCATCGATCCCGCACATCCTGACTGGGCGGACCGGGATCGCTTCGTGTTATCGAAGGGACATTGCGCACCAGCCTGGTACGTGGCCCTGGCCGCACGCGGGTACTTTCCTCGGGCCTGGCTGTGGACGCTGCGGGATATCGACAGCCGCCTGCAGGGCCATCCGGACATGCTGAAAACGCCGGGTGTGGACATGACCAGTGGTTCCTTGGGGCAGGGATTCTCCGCCGCCACTGGCATCGCGCTCGGTGGGAAGCTGCAGCAGCAAGACTTCCGCGTGTACGTGATGCTCTCCGACGCTGAGTTACAGGAGGGCATCGTCTGGGAAGCCGCGATGGCCGCCAGCCACTACACGCTCGATAATCTCATTGTCTTTGTCGACGACAACAAGCTCCAAACGGACGGCTTCACGGCCGACATCATGAGCCCCAATCCAATCGCGGAGAAGTGGAGAGCGTTTGGCTTCGAGACCTATGAGATCAATGGTCACGATCTGGCGCAGATCCACGACGCCGTCGAGCGCTGCCAAGCGCGCGAGGGCCGCCCGCATGCCATCGTGGGCGATACGATCAAGGGGAAGGGCGTGCCGTCGCTCGAGAACCAGGTGGACTCGCATTCGCTGAGCAAGCCGCTGACCGAGGCGGAAATGGCGCATCTGCTGGCCGAGCTGGAGGGAGGATGATCGAAGCGCAGCCGAACCGCGCGATGTACGGGCAGACACTCGTGGAGCTCGGCGAGC
Organism: Luteitalea sp.; assembly: GCA_009377605.1. Lineage (NCBI taxonomy): Bacteria > Pseudomonadati > Acidobacteriota > Vicinamibacteria > Vicinamibacterales > Vicinamibacteraceae > Luteitalea > Luteitalea sp. The sequence continues at coordinate 50,577 of WHTT01000006.1, read as the reverse complement.
AGGATCCGCGGATCATCGTGTTCGAGGCCGACATCGCGAAATCCACGAACACGTACCGGTTCGGCGAGCGGTTTCCGGAGCGGTTCTTCAACTGTGGCGCCGCCGAGCTCAACATGGTGTGTATGGCCGCCGGCGCCTCCACGATGGGGCTGATCCCGTTCGCCAGCACGTTTTGCATGTTCGCGAGCATGCGCGCGTGCGAAGCTGTCCGCCAGTCGGTGTGCTACGCCAAACGGAACGTGAAAATCGTTGCCACCAACGCCGGGGTGGAGATCGCCGGTGACGGCCCCTCACATCAGGCGGTCGAGGATCTCGCCATCATGCGGGTCATGGCGAACCTGATCGTGCTCTCGCCCTCGGATCCGGTCACGACGCGTCTCGCGACGCGCGCCATCGCGGCCTACGTCGGGCCCGTGTACATGCGGCTTGGCCGGCAGGTCGCGCCTGTCCTGCACGCGGAGGAGACGCCCTTCGAGATCGGGACGATGATCCGGCTGCGCGACGGCGGCGACGTGACGATCATCGCCACCGGCAACATGGTCGAACAAGCGCTCATCGCCGCAGACGAGTTGTCGCGGGCTGGCGTCGAGGCCCGGGTGCTCGACTGCCACACCATCAAGCCGATTGACCGCCAGGCGATCGTGCACGCGGCGCAGGAGACCGGCTGTCTGGTCACCGCCGAAGACCACTCCATCTACGGCGGTCTCGGCGGTGCGGTCTCCGAAGTCGTGGCCGAGACGTGTCCGGTCCTGGTGCATCGGGTGGGACTTGCCGACCGGTTTGCCAGCTCGGGCCGCGACTACAAGGCCCTCCTGCGGCACTTCGGCCTGCACGCGGGTGCGATCGTCGATCAGGTCCAGCAGGCGCTATCCAGACGAAGAGCGTATTCTCGTGATCTCGCGTCGCCGCTTCGCAGCAGTGAATGGGGGTGAGCGGTGCCTGTCGTGCAACAACAGTCTCCTGTCGAGCGCCTCCCTGCCTTCGTTGCAGCGCTGCTCCTGGCTGGTGCCTGCACCGTCTACGCAGAGATCACGTGGCAGAGTAGCGCCGCGCTGCGCTTTACGCCCAATGCCACCCTCGCCTCTGCACCCGGGCTGGAGTGCTATAAGATCGAAACGGCCGTTGCGACTTACTATCTAGAAAAATCCGGCGCCGGCCTCGCCGCTCTGATCGACAGCGACGGCCATGACTGGATCGGCTTTCGTCCCGAACCCCGGTCGGGGCCCGCCGGCGAGTTCCGCGGATTTCCCAACGCTGTCCACCGGCAGGCCGGCAACTACTTTCACCCAAGAAATCAAGCTACCGACCTTTCGAGGACGGACGTGGAGTACGTCGGTCCGGATCGTGTGACCATCTCCGCGACCTCCAGAAACGGCGTCTGGGCGTCTCGCTACGATTTTTTTCCGACGCACAGTACGTTCACGATGACGAAGATGCCGTCCACCAACAAATACTGGGTGCTCTACGAGGGCACACCGGGCGGGCAATACGATGACACCGATTGGTGGATGACCTCGGCCGTCAAGGAGCGGCAGCCGATGACCACGAACCACGAGGGCGACATTCCCGCGCCCGAGTGGATTGTCTTCGGTGATGAGAAGCTGCAGCGGGTGCTCTTCCTCGTGCATCATGAAGACGATGAGCATCCGGACCGGTTCTATCAAATGAAGCGGCAAATGACGGTCTTCGGTTTCGGCCGGAGCGGCGGCGACAAGTTCCTCGACTTCGTGCCGCAGCGTGTGTCAATCGGGTTTCTCGAAACCACCGTTCCTACGGTAATCAGCGCCGCGCTCGAGCAGAAGTGGCTCACGCCATGATCGCCGCGGAGAGCCGGTACACCAGGCTCAGAAGATGAGCTGCGCGCTGAACTGGATCGAGCGCGGTCTGTTCGCGGTGCTGCTGACCTGACCGAAGGCCGCGCTCGTCACCGAGCCATTCGGCGCGGCGAACTGCGGCGTGTTCGTCACGTTGAAGCTGTCGACGCGGAGGCGCAGCCTGTACTGGTCCAGGAGCGTAAAATTCTTCGTGAGCGTCAGGTCGAGGTTCTTGAAGCTGTCCGCACGAACGTCGGGCTGCCTGCGTCCCACATTTCCAAACGTGAACGGCTCGGCCGGCGAGAACACGCTCGTATCGAACCACTGGTCGATATCGGGGTCGTCCACCTTGGCACTTTGCCCGTTGTTCACGGCGGGACGTCCGATTGCAACTGGGAAGCCAGTCTGGTACGTGCCAATACCGCTGACTGTCCATCCACCGAGGATCGCCTCCAGCGCCGGAGGCATCCCGTCGCCGAAGGGCCTGCCGCGACCAAACGGTAATTCATACACAGCGCCGAAGACGAGGCGGTGCGGTACGTCGAATGCGGAGAGCGAACGCTCGAGGTCGCGATTGTAGTGATCGAGCGGGCGCGCGTCGAAATCGTCGATCGTCTTTGAAAAGGTGTACGACGTGAGGAAGCTGAGGCCTCCCGACAACCGCTTTTCGGCGCGGAGGGTGAACGCGTTGTAGAACGAGCTCCCGGCCATGACGCCCGTGCGAGAGACAGAGGTGTAGTGCGGATATGGCAGGAGCAACTGACGGCGGGACACCTCCGGGTTCGACAGCTCGCCCTGCTCGATGATGCCGTAGAACGGATTCGGCACGAGCTCGTCCAGCTCGCTGCCCAGCTCCAGATATTCGTTCGGCAGCTGGTTCTCTTGCCACCCGTTCCGGTTCTCCTGTTTGAGCGCTCTGCTGCCCCAGTACGCCGCCTCGACGAGCAGCCGGTCTCCGAGCTGTCGTTGGACCGTGAGATTCCACTGCTGCGTATAGCCGACGCGTTCGTCGCGCGTCCAGCCGGAGATGCCTTGGCCGGTATTGACCAGGGGATCCCGATCGCCGGTCGGCAAGTTGAAGCCCTGCGGAAAGGGGTCGCTCAGCGTATAGAGCGGCGTGATGCCGTTGTCGAGCGAGGTCACCCAGCTCGTGACGCCGTTGTACCCTGCATACACGTTCGCATCGTATGCCGCAATCCACTGTGGCGCGTAGAAGACGCCGTAGCCAGCCCGGATGGCCGTCCGGTCATTCAATCGGAAGGCGAGGCCGATGCGCGGGGCGACGTTGTTCTTGTCCGTTTCGAGCAAGTTGCGCGAGCTCCCGTCGGTTCCCACATACCCCACGAGGCCCGTGAACGGAATGCCCACTTGCTCCGACAGCGGGTTCGGCGCGTCCAGGTCGAGGAAGGCCATGCGGTCGTCGCTCTCGGTCTGGCCGACTTCGAGGCTGTAGCGGAGACCCAGATTCAGCGTGAGGCGGGGCGTGATCGTCCAATCGTCCTGGAAGAAGAACCCGTAGTATTGACGGTTGAGCGTGAACGCGTCGGTGTGCGTGAGCGATCCGCCAGAGCCCATGCCGAGGAGCAGCGAGGCCACGCTGTGACCCGCGGTCGCGCTGGAGCTCCGTGGATCAGGACCTTGCGTGAAGTTGCGATTGAATTGGAAGGTCCCGGCCGAGTTGAGATTTCGATCCAGCTGGAAACGCGGGAGACGATAATCGAACCCGGCTTTCATGGTGTGCCGACCGGCGAGCTTCGTGACGTTGCCCTGGAACGAGAGGGTGTCGCGAATTTGGTCGTAGAACCGATCGCGCCCCAAGTTCTGTGCATCCGTCTGATTGACCTTCGGAAAGAAGGGGACCGCAGTCTCAACGTAGCTCTGCGGAAATCCTAGTTGCGAGATATCGAACCCGAACGACGGCGAGATCTCCGCCGTGTGGTGCCGTGCGAAGGATGCCCGTAGCTCGCCCGTCATCGTCGACGAGAAGGTGTGCATATCCGACACCATGAGGTTCCACGAGATGTCCGTCGGCGCGCCCGTATTGGCTGCCGGGTTTCCGGGCTCAAACGTGTTCGCGGCGACGCGCGTGTCCTTCCGATAGGAGACGCGACCGGAGAGGCGGTTCCCGGTGCTGAAGTTATGATCGACACGCGCACCGTAATTGTTCATGTTCGCCGTGCCGTTGTTGATGCTCACGTAGTTGTTGGTGTTCGTGACGGGATCCCCGGCGACGTTGGGCTCCGGGTAGTAACCGAGCACCGCCTGCCCAACGGGGTCCAAGCGGTCGGGTGGAATCACGTTCCCTGAAAACGGTGACCGGACGCGCTGGCCATCTGGCAACCGCTGCAGGCTGGCCGGGTCATAGATCGTGATCAGCTCGCCGTTCGGCCCCCGGGTCTCCGAGAAGTCGCCTTGCCGCTGGAGCAGCGTCGGAACCGTGGAGGTGAACGTGAACGGAATGGCCTGGCGAAGACCCTCGTAATTGGCGAAGAAGAACGTCTTGTTCCGGCGAATCGGCCCACCGAAGTTGCCGCCAAACTGGTCCCGGTTCCAACTCGGCGGGTCCGGATCGCCGGAGCGGTTCGAGAAGAAGTCACGGGCATCGAGCCCGCTGCTCCGGTGAAACTCGTACACGGTTCCATGGAGCTCATTGGTGCCGCCCTTGGTGACGATGTTCACCACACCCCCGGTGGTTCGACCAAACTCGGCCGAAAAAGCATTCGCCTCCACCTTGAACTCCTGCGTCGAGTCGACCGGTGGGATATAGGCCATGTAGCCGCGGTCGACGCTCGTGTTGGGCGCGCCGTCGAGCAGCACCTCGTTGGACAGTGTCTTTCCGCCGCCGATCGAGAAATCGGTGGCGTACTGGTCGCGGCCACCCTCGATATTGCCCGCGCCGACGCCGTCTGCACTAAATTGTCCCTGTGTGGTGACGCCGGGCGACAGGGTGACGAGCAGCATAGGGTTTCGCGCGTTGAGCGGCAGCTCTTCGATCGCACGCTGGTCTACCACTTGTCCGAACGACGCGCGCGTTTCGAGCAGGGGCGCCCCTGCCGTCACCTGAACCTCATCGGTCACCTGGCCGAGCATGAGCTCGACGTCGAGCGTCAGACTCGCGGCGACCGGTATGGTGATCGGCTCTCGAGCATAGGTCTCGAACCCGGTCTGCTCGACCACAAGGCGATAGCGCCCGGGCTCCAGGTTGAGGAGACGGTATGTGCCTTCCGCGTTGGCGCGCGTTTGCTGGGTCACGCCGGTCTCGAGATTGACGATCGTGACGGTTGCCTCGACCATCGCGGATCCTGTCGGGTCGGTAATGGTGCCGGACAGGGTGCCGCGGTAGGTCTGAGCGGCTGCGGATCCAAGGAGTGCCAGCAAGCTCACGCAGCCGGCGAGCGTACGTGCGGACCAAAGAGTGGACATCCCTCACCTCTCGAAAAAAACAGCCAAAGCGTCCCCGCGTCGCCCTGCACAAGCCTCGAGTGACGGGAAAGGCTCGCCGCGACAACTGTGGACCGGCATCGAAAACGTTTTCGATAAACTAGCACAGCGTCGCGTGTGATGTCAACAAAGCGCGCAATCAACTGCAGGACGGCTAGCGCTTCCGCCGGCTCGACTCGCGGATCACCATCGTCGGTTTCACGAGCACGCGCGTGGGGCGCCTACGGCGCGCGTCTGTGGCGAGGGCCGTCGAGCCGCGTTCAGCGAGCGCCAAGATCAGATCGGCGGCCTGGGCGCCGACCTCGGCGCTCCGCTGGTCCACCGTGGTGAGCGGCACGCGAAAGAGATCCGAGTAGTGCATATTGCCGGCGCCGACGATGGCTACGTCCTCCGGAACTCGCAGTTGGGAGTCCAGGACCGCCTTCATGGCTCCTGCCGCTACCGGGTCGTTGTAGCAAAACACGCCGTCGGGCGGTGGCTTGGCCTTGAGCAGGCTCTTCATGGCCCAATAGCCGGCCTCATCGTCGCCGGTCCCGCCAGCGACGTAGTGGGGGTGCCGCGTCAGCTTGTGCGCAGCGAGCTCGGCACGGTAGCCCTCGACCCGGACGATCGCGGTCGACACGTCAGGCCCGCGCAGGTGGGCAATCCGTGTGCAGCCTTGCTCAATGAGGTGCGCGGTGGCGAGGCGGCCGAGCTCGCCGTCGTCGGTCCCCACGAAATGCGCCTCGTAGCCGGCAAACTCACGGTCGAGCAGCAGCAACGGCAGGTTGCGCTTCTCGAGCGGTTCCAGGAACTCTCCCGCGGTATACGGCTGCGTCGATGCGAGGATCAGCCCCTCCACCTGGCGTGAGATCATGTGGTCAATCTCGCGCGCCTCCTGATCGGGGTCTTCTTGGGAGAGCGCGATCAACAGGCTGTACCCCTTGGGAGAAGCCTTCGCGGCAATCGCCTGGTACACCTCCTGAAAGAACGTGTGGCGCAAGTGGGGCAGCACCATGCCGATGGTGGCACTCCGCTGCTTGACCAGGCTACGCGCGACATAATTCGGCCGGTAGCCCAGCTCTTGGGCTTTTTGCAAGACACGGCGCCGCGTTTCGGCGTTCACGTCGCGGTAGTTCTGCAGAACTTTGGAGACGGTTACCACCGAAAGCTGCAGCTCGTCGGCGATGTCCTTGAGGCGGACGGCCACAAGTTCAATATTGTAAGCGTGTTTGCTGACGATCTGGACAGCCGCAAAGAGCGGCGATAGTGTTGGCGAAATCGTTTTCTTTCAGCGGACCGAAGCGGATGAAGCACTGAGGAGAACTTTCACCGCCTCTTTGCGCTCGAAGAGCTCGAAGCCTTCGCGCCAGCGCTCGAGCGGCAGGCGGTGCGTGACAATCCGACTCGGCTCGAGGCCCCGCGCGATCAGGCGCAGTGTGCGGTCCCAGGTGGCGGCGGTGTACCCGACGGAACCGCGCACGTGGAGCTGGCGAAACCCGATGCGATCGAAGGGCACGGTGATCTGTCGCCCGAAGTGGCCGACCTGCGTGTAGCGTCCGAGTGGGCGGAGCGCGTCGAGGCATGCGCCAGCCGACGCCGCGACTCCCGCGACCTCGAAGGCCACATCGACACCGGCACCGCCGGTCTCGGCACCGACGGCGTCCTGGAGGTTGTTCGTCTCCACATCGACCACGCGCGCGGCCCCAAGCTCACGGGCGAGGGCGAGGCGACCGCCGTCGGCCGTGGTGCCGGCGACGATGGTCTGGATGCCCTGGTGCACGAGCACGAGAAGGCAGAGCAGGCCGATAGGGCCTGGCCCGGAGACGAGCGCGATATCGCCCGGCCGGACCACCGTCATTTCGGTGACGGCGTGCACTGCGGCCGCGAGCGGCTCGACGAGTGCGCCCTCCTCCTCGGGCACGTTGTCGTCGAGGCGGAACAATTGGTCGGGGCGCACACACGCGTAGCGCGTAAACGCGCCGTGGACGCCGTGGCCCATGCCCCGGCGGTCCAGGCAGAACATGAAGTCGCCACTACGACAGTAGTGGCAGCGGCCGCACCTGATCGCCGTCGCGCCGAGCACGGCATAGCGCCCAGAACGATCGACGCCTCCGCGCACCGCTGCGCCTTCCTCGATGACACGCCCCACGAATTCGTGACCGAGGATCACTGGCGGGAAATTGGGAAACGTGTCGTGAAAGACGTGGAGGTCCGTCCCGCAGATACCGCAGTGCGAGATCTCCAGCTTCACCTGGTCATCAGTAAGGGCGGGCTCGGGCATGTCACAAAGCTCGACATGGCCGGGACCGGGTCTGGTCTTGACAAGGGCGATCATCGGTCGGCGCAGATCACAACGGCCTGAGTTCGCGGGCCATCACAGCCCTCGAAGTATAGATTGCGCCAGGGGGCGGGCGTCTTTAGCAGGTATGGAACGTCATTTCGCCTGCGTGGACGACCGCGCGACGGGTTGCTCGCGCCACGTGGTCGGCGGAACGCCGGTGTGTTGGCGAAACGCACGCGTGAACTCGTGCTGTCGCTGATAACCGGATCGGTAGGCGATTTCCTTGATGCTGAGGTTGGACTCGAGGAGCAGATTCTTCGCGTGCTGGATGCGCAGGCGCAGCATCATCTCGCGTGGGGAACAGCCGAACGCGCGCTTGAAGCCGTGGCGCAGTGAATCGTAATTTGGCAGTTCGTGGATACGCTGCTGGAACTCCGCGGGCTCGCCGACGCACGCGTTGACGAGGTGCCAGATTTTCAGCAGGTCGGGATTCAGGTGGCCTGGTGTCAGCGGAGCGAACGCCTCTTTGGTGGTCCAGCGATGCACGTTAATCAGCAGCAGGCGGAGCCAGGCTGCCTCGGCCGCGGTCTGATGTGGCGCCCGGCGGGTGCGCTCGCTGAGGATCTGAAGAAACATCCAACGAAACGCTTCACCGTGCTCCGGCAACAGATTCCAGTGGCGGCGCTCTGGATCGGCGACGTGGAGGGAAGGGAAGTCGTCCAGGAGAGCTTCCGGCGCCGTGAAGTGGACGACCCAGAAATGTGGCCGCTGGTCGGCACCGCTCCAGCCCGCGTGTCGCTCGCGACAGTGATAGAAGAGCAGTGCACCGGGCCGAGCCGGCCGCATCCTGTCGGCATAGCCGACCGTCGCCTCGTCATCGGAGAGGAAGGTGAACTCGTAGAACGGGTGATCATGCCAGTCGTAGGTTGCACCGGGCTCCGCCGCGAGACACCGCATCGACACAATGGCGGGTTCGGAAGACATTGGGACGATGAAGGCAACAGATGAGCGTGTGCGATTCGTAAGGTTAGCACGCCTCGGCGCAGACCTTCCGCGCCGGCGACAGGTTTTTCCGGCGGTGCTAACGACATGCATCCTCTTGGCCTGTTAACAGTTATGGCCTGTTTCACGATGACGAGGATGGCGTCCGCCACTCAATACTGGTGCTCCGCGAGGGCGCTCGAGGGATGTGGCTCACACGATGAAGACCGATGGCAAAGTCTCCAACGACCACCCATAGCGCCGCGACAGCCTTACGGCGCAGGCAACTGCTTACCTTCGCGCTTACGGCCGGAGCAACGCTTGCGTCTGCTGTGCAGCCCAGCCGCACCGAGCCGAGGGTCGGCCTCGACAAGTGGACCTACATCCACGCCGACGACAGCCGCGAGCCGTCAACTGGAAAAGAGAGGGGCGATTTCGGCATCGGAGTCGCCGATTCGAACGGCGACGGCTGGTTGGACGTCGCGTCGGGCCCCTACTTCTATCGCAATCCCGGCGCGGACATGACCAAGGCGCCTTGGCCACGTGTGACGTTGCCCAGCGACCCCGAGGCCGGGCCCGAGAGCGGCAGGCGCCTCGATGCGGGGCTTCTCTTCAGTGTCGATGGCAACGGCCCGGCCCGCGACATCCTCGCGCAGGCGTTGCCCAATATCGTCTGGCTGCATGCCGAAGACCCTGAAGGCGAGTCCTGGTCCGCCAAGGTGGTCGCTCAAATGCCGGCTGTCGGGCATGGGAATGGGCGCACGATCAAGCTGGCGCACATCGTTCCTGGCAACAAACGGCCGGACATTATTCTTTCCGCTGGCGGCGGTACGCATCTGCTGCAGATACCAGACAAGCCCGAGGCGGGGAGCTGGCCCATCATGAAAATCACCCAGACGGAGCACGATGAGCAGAAGGGCATCGGCATCGGCGACATTGACGGTGACGGCCACCTGGATCTCGTGCTCGGCGTCGGTATCAAGCTGCCGCAAGTCGAGTGGTGGCGCAACCCCGCTGACGGTTCGGCCAACTGGGTCAGGCATTCCATCGGCAACACCGTCAACGCGGCGAAGATGCTGGAAGCGACCGACGTCAACGGCGATGGACGGCTCGATGTGGTCGCCACTGACTCGGAAAACGAGGACAGCCACATCTTTTGGTTCGAAGCGCCCGCCGATCCCCTCAAAGAAGAGTGGGCGCGCCACGACGTTGGTCGCGGCTACAACGGTCTGGACAGCCTTTCCGTTGCCGACATGAACAACGACGGCTCACCTGACATCGTCATCGGCGAAACGAAGGACCGCCTTCGCCTCGTCATTTATGAGAACGTCAATCGCGGCACCTCGTGGAACGAGCACCTGATCGACGAGGGCAAGGAAAGTCATAAGGGCGCGTTGGCGGCGGACTTCGATGGTGACGGCGATCTGGACATCGTGAGTATCGCCTACTTCGGCTTCAAGGACCTCCACGTCTGGCGTAACGATAACGGCCGGGCGCAACGGACACAGTAGGACGGCCTTCACACGAGAGATGGGTGTTGTGAGGGCGGATACCACGGCCGTTGCCAAGAGACAGAGAAGCGCGAAGGACCATCGCTGCCGATTACTCACCGCGATTTGCGTCGCGTCCTTCACGTTGGCTGTGGGGGCACTGGGTTCACAGAGCCTGAGTCCAGCGATCAACGTATGGTACGGCCAAGAGCAACACTTCGGCCGGCTGGGCAACTCACAGCCGCGCATCAATATCCTCGGGTCGATCGCGCGTCATGACGAGGTCGAGTCGTTGTCGTATTCGCTCAACGGCGCATCAGTCAAGGCGCTCTCGATGGGCGTTGACCTTCGTCGGCTGGCTCGGCCGGGCGACTTCAACATCGAGATTGAACGCAGCGATCTGCTCAACGGAGCAAATGACGTCGTCATTCGAGCAAGGTTGCAGGGTGGCGGGACGCTCTCGTCGAGCGTTCGCGCCCATTACACGCCGGGCCGCGTGTGGCCTTTGCCTTACACGATTGACTGGTCAGCGTCGATGGCGCGCAGGATCTACAGTCGGGCTCGCTGCTACTCGTCGTTCACCACTCCGACGTCACGTTTGGCAACGTCGAGGTCAAACGCCTGTAGATCTCCCGTAGACCTGCGGCCTGTAACCGCTGAATTAGTAACGGTCTCGTAGCGCGGTCAGTGCGCGACACACTTCACCAGCTCGACGGCGTCGATCCGACTTGGAGGTTGAGCTCCACGGCCCGCCCCTGGCGCACCGACGTTGCCGCGGCCAGGCACAACCCAACCGACGACCGGCCATCCTCTCCCCCTACCGAGAGCGGCGCTCCCTCTCGGATCGTGCGGACGAGCATCGCGACCTGGTCTTCGAGCTCGAACACTTCGCCGGTGATCTTCTCGATTGGGATCTCCTGCACGTTCTCGCCGTCGAACCCCTTCAACGAAAACGTGGGATGTCGCGTGCGATCCATGGCACCGCTCCAACTCGCCCACAGCGCGCCCTTCGTCCCGGTCACCTTGACCGTTTGATGATGCTCGAACGCGGCCAGTGTCTGCGAGATGACGGCGTAGGCACCCTTCGGAAAGTGCACGATCGCGCTGAAGTTGTCCTGGAGCTCCGGGTGACCAGGCTGGCGTGAGCTCGCGGCCGCATAGACGCTCTCCGGCTCGCCTGCCGCGCGCAGATACCAGCGCGCCAGATCGAAGAAATGGATCGGCTCCTCGAGAATCCAGCTGCCAACGCGATCGATGTCGTAGCGCCAGCCACTCGCGCCCTGTCGATACGGGTTGCGCGAGAGCTCCACCAGCACGTATCGCGGCTCGCCGACGTATCCGGCATCGACCATCTCCTTCACCTTCCCCCACAGGGATGACAGCCGAAACTCGTGCCCGATCGCCAGCAACCGATCATGTGGCTTCGCCAGCGCGATGAGGTCGTCGCACTGTTGGAGCGACGCGGCCATCGGCTTCTCGAGCAACAGATGTTTTCCTGCCGACAGCACGGCAGAAGCCACCTCGTGGTGCAGATACGTTGGCAGGACGACAGCGACGATTTCGACGTCGGTCCGAGCCAGCAGCTCACGATAATCCGAGACCACGGTGGCACTCGGGAATGCCTCACGGGCCGCTTTGCAGCTGGCCTCCGAGCGACCAGCGATCGCGACGAGCTGCGCCTCGTCTGAGTGCGCGATTGCCTCTGCGTGACACCGACCCCAGGCACCGAAGCCAATCAATCCGAATCGTACTGGTGATGAATGTGACATGTCAGTCCCTGAGCTCTCTCCCTCTCGTCTCAGGGGCGAAGATCAAGACGACGATGCCCAGGAGGAATAGGAGGCTGAGCCATGAAGAGATACTCGTCAGTGAAAAGCCCAGACCGGCCTGCATCCAGCCCACGACGAGCAGCACCGGGGCGGCAAGCATGCGGCCCGCGTTGAAACAAAACCCGGTACCGGTGCCGCGGAGGCGCGTTGGGTAGAGCTCTGGAAAGTAGATGGCGTAGCCGGCATGCATGCCCAGCGTGAGGAATCCAAAGACGGGAAGCGCCACCACCAACGTGCTGACATCGTCGAGGCCCTGGAAGACGAGCAGCGCGCTCGCCACGGCACCGAGATGGTAGAAGAAAAAAGCGCTGCGGCGGCCAGTGCGTTGGGAGATCGGCCCGAAGGCAACCAGCCCGAGACCGCCGCCGGTCGTGACGAGGAACATCCCGAGCATCTCCCATCGCTTCAGGGCAGTCGCATGCCGCTCGAGGAGACGCTGGCGCTCGTGGTCGGTCAATGCGCTCCGAGCGGCGTTGGCGGCGGGCCCGTTGCTTTGCTGGGCGGTGGCGCTCGGACCGCCGCCAGCGGAGACTCCAGTCGTGGCTGCCTCGACATATTGCTGCTCGACCACGAGCCGCAGCGCGTTCTTGCCGTAGATGTGCGTGCCCCAGAACGTGGCGAGGCCGATCCCGGCCAGCGATACGCCGACGAGAGAGGGGCGTATCAGCTCGCCACGAAACAGATCGGCCAGGGCTCCCATCTTCTGACTCGGCTCGCTGTGCGCCCGCGCTCGAGCCGCTTGCCAGGTCTCAGGCTCGCGAATACTCCTGCGGATCCAAATGATCAACAGCGCCGGTACGACACCTACCGCAAATCCAATTCGCCAGGGCAGCGTTTCTGGATCGACGTACTGACCCACCCAACCACTCCCGACCTGGCGCGACCATGCGTAGAGCGCCGGGTTGCCGATCAGGAAGACACCTGCCGCCACGGCCAGATAGGTTCCGAGGACACTCGTGGCGTGGAAGATCCCCCCGGCGTGCGCCCGTGCACGTGCCGGGAATACCTCGGCCACCAGCGCACTGGCGACCGCCCATTCTCCTCCGACCCCGAGCGCCACGAGGAACCGGAACGCGGCCAGATGCCACCACTCCTGCGATATTGCCGAGAGACAGGTGAAGAAGGAATAGAACGCGATTGTCAACGAGAGGGTCCGCTTCCGCCCGATGCGATCGCTGAGCACGCCGAACAGCACGCCGCCAAGTGCGCCACCCAGCAGGAAGGCGCCAAGCGCGATGTTGTTGTACAGGCCGATTTGTCCCGAGGAGGTTCTCGCGGGCACGAGTGACGGCATCGCCTCGGTCATGGCGGCCACGAAGATCTGCCCCTCGAACGCGTCGAACATCCAGCCAAGCGACGCGACGACGAGCACGAGCCACTGATACCGGGTGACACCGTGGTACCAAGGCGCAGCATGCTCTGCCTCGGCCGATACCGCCGCGCTCACCGTGCGTGGCTCCCTCTCCATGACCCTCTATGATTCCGGAGTCTGGTCCCACGCCTGCTGGAAGAGGCCTTCGCCCATCGTCGTGTACGGGTTGCCAAAGCTCTCCTAAATGCCTGCAAACGCGATGTGCTTGGTTTCCAGAAACGCTTCGAGCCCTTCGCTTCCGAGCTCTCGCCCGACGCCGCTTTCCTTTACGCCACCAAACGGGCACTGGCTCGTGGTCGGTACGGCATCGTTGACGCCGACGGTCCCAGCCTCGAGTGCCTCCGCGACACGCCACGCACGCCCGAGGTTGGTCGTGAACAGGTAGGCCGCAAGGCCATAGCGCGTGCGGTTGGCGCGCTCAATGACCTCCGCCTCATCGTCGAACGGCAGGATTGGCGCGATTGGCGCGAACGCTTCTTCGCTGAGACAACGTGCCGATTCGCCGACGTCGACCAGCACGGTGGGCTCGAAGAAGTAGCCCGGGCCGTCGACCGGCTTGCCGCCGCACAGCACTGTGGCGCCCAGCCGGCGTGCATCCTCGACATAGGCGAGCGCAGCGTCGACCGCGGTGGCGTCACGCAGCGGCCCGATCTCCACACCATCGTCCAGACCGTTGCCGATCGCGAGCGACTTGGTCTTCTCCGTGAACCCCGCCACGAAGCTGTCGAACAGGCCACGCTGCACATAGATCCGATTCGCAGCAATGCAGGACTGGCCCGTGTTTCGGAACTTGGTAACGAGCGCTCCGTTGATCGCCTGGTCGAGATCGGCGTCATCGAAGACGATCACCGGAGCATTTCCACCGAGCTCGAGCGAGAGCTTCGCCACGCGGTCGGCAGCGAGGCGTATGAGGTCGCGTCCCACCTCCGTCGAGCCCGTGAACGTAATCTTGCGGCAGGCGGGATGAGCGAACATCTCGGCGGCGATCTCCCGAGAGCTTCCCGCGACCAACTGAAACACGCCGGCAGGAAGGCGCGCTTCATGAGCCGCCTCTGCGAAGTGGACGGCGGACAACGGTGTTGCGGCGGCTGGCTTCAACACGACGGGACATCCCGCAGCCAGGGCGGGCGCCACCTTGCGCACCGCGAGCACCAGCGGGAAGTTCCAGGGGGCAATCGCGCCGACGACGCCGATCGGCTGCTGGATGACGAGGTGTCGCTTGCCCGTCGCTTGGGGCGGGACAACGCGTCCATACGCGCGCCGTGCCTCCTCGGCGAACCATTGGAGATGGTCGACTGTCATGCCCACCTCGGCGCGAGCTTGGGCGAGCGGCTTGCCGTTCTCGAGCGTGATCGTGTGGGCGATCTCGTCGGCACGCCGTGCGATCACGCCAGCGATGCGGTGGAGCAAGGCTCCACGCTCCTTGCCCGAGAGCGCCCGCCAGCCAGGCCAGGCGGCTGCCGCGCCGTCGATGGCCTCTCGAACGCCGGTGCGGTCCACGGTGGCCACCCGCGCGAAGACCTCCGAGGTCGCCGGATTGGTGACCGACAGCGGCTGCCCGCCATGATGCCATCGGCCGTCCAGATAGAGCGCGTGAACGGTGTCGTTGCGTACGTCAGTCATAAGCCGTTTGGGGTGGAGGGTGCGCCAGTGGTGAGCTCGTCGACAGACGCGTCCATGAACTCGCGGTGCTTGTCGCCGATCCAATACCGCTCGCCGGCCAGGCACCAGATGAAGTGCAGTTCCTCGTCTTGACTGAAGACGGGATGGTAGTTGAGCAGCGGGATCGTTGCCGCGTCGAGCGCCTTGACGCTGTGCACGAACGTCTTGGTCTTCTCGTCCGCGTAGACCTCCATGGAACCGCGGCCCTTCGTGAAGAGGTAGATCTCTTCCTGATCGGTGTGGTTGTGGGGCGGCCAGGCGCGCGTGTGCGGCTGATAGATCGTGTAGCCGGCCAAGAGGCGGTCGCCTGCCTCGCTCACATCGAACATCAGGAACACATCCTTGCCGTCGAGGTGACGGATGCGCGCCTCATCGGCGTGAACCCGCTCCCAGACGGCGTGCGACGGCACGTGTCGGTTGACTGCAGGCGCACGGCAGACGGCGAGCACGCCCGGCTCGTCAGTGTCGTTCGTGATCCGGTATGGCGTGGCGAGCGGGACGTACAGCGTGTCGTAGTGCTTCAGCTCAAACGTTCGATCCTCCACCTGCACGCGCTGTCCGCCGGCCAGGCAGAACAAAATGGCTTCATCGCGCCGATGGTACAGCTCGTCGCTGGTCACACGCCCGGCGATGCGGTAGACGCCGTAGGTCAGCAACTGCAGATTGGATGTCTGTGGCGTGCACTTCTGCCGGTATTCGAACTGCCAATCTTCCGCCCGCAGGAGGTGGGCGGCCTTGACTTCCGGTGGCTTGTCCATCATGCCTGAATCCTCGCCCGAGAGTATGAAGACAGAAAAACTGAGGTGTCAACAGCAGGCGGTTCCATGCCGGTTCGCGGGCGGCCGTTGAGGGCCGCCAATCGGGGATTTTCAGCCCCCGCTCATCACAGCTTGACACTGATAAGTTTTTCCATTATCAACCAATATGTCGCACGACAATCCGTCGTGAGCCGTGATGCTCGACGCTCGTCGCATGATTCATCGGCGTGAGGCACTGCGCCGTGCCGCGTGCCTGCTGGGCGGTGCGCTTTCAGCGCCGACCATCGAAGGTGTATTGGCTGGTTGTCAGGCCGCACAGGCGCCAGCAGACACCTCGACCTCGGCAATCGCCGGAGCGAGACGAACGCTTTCCCCTGAGCAGCGCGAGATGGTGCTGGCCATGGGAGAGCACATTCTGCCCGAGACGGACAGTCCAGGTGCGCGTACCGCACGCGTCGACGAGTTCGTCGACGCCATGCTTACCGATTACTACCCATCAGAGAAGCGCGATCAGTTCCTGGCAGGGCTCGATGGCGTCGACGATCGGGCGCGCCGCCGCTTTGGAGGCGATTTCACAACACTGCCGAGGGGGCAGCAGCTCGAGCTGGTTCAGGCGCTGAATCGGGAGGCGTTCCAACCGACCAGCGGATCGCACGCGCCGCTGCGATCGTTCTTCCGCACCTTCAAGGAGCTGGTCATCGTGGGGTACTACACGTCCGAAGTTGGCGCCACCAAGGAGCTGCGCCCGAATCCCATCGGGTCCTGGGAGGCTGACATTCCCTATGGAGAGGGCGGGCGATCCTGGGCATGAGCACCGAACACGACTACGACGCCATTGTTGTTGGCTCGGGCATCAGTGGCGGCTGGGCCGCGAAGGAGCTGACCGAGAAGGGACTGAGCACCCTCGTGCTCGAGCGCGGCCGTGACCAACAGCACGGCGACTATCCGACCGAACACCTCCCCCCCTGGGCCTTTCCACTGCGCGAGCGGAAGCTCACGCCAGCGCAGGCGCCAGAGCACCCCACACAGGCGCACACGCCCAGCTTTCGTGAGGCGACCACGCACTACTTTCTCAAGGACGCCGAGAACCCCTACGTACAGGCAAAGCCGTTCCTGTGGGTGCAAGGGAGTCAGGTCGGTGGCCGATCGCTCATCTGGGGCCGCCAATGCTACCGCTGGAGCGACCTGGACTTCGAGGCGAACCTGAAGGACGGCCACGGCGTAGACTGGCCGATCCGCTACGCCGACATCGCGCCGTGGTACTCGTACGTCGAGAAGTTCGTGGGCATCAGCGGCGAGAAGCTGGGGCTGTCGCAGCTCCCGGACGGAGAGTTTCAGCCGCCCATGGCGTTGAACGCCGGCGAGAAGTGGGTGAAGACGCGCCTCGAGAAGCGTTATCCCGATCGCCGGCTCACCATCGGGCGCACCGCCGTGCTCACGCAACCGATTGGTGACCGCTTGCCGTGCCATTACTGCGGTCCCTGCGCGCGTGGCTGCTCGACCGGCAGCTACTTCTCCAGCCAGGCATCGACCCTACCAGCCGCACGCAAGACGGGGAAGCTGACGCTGCGGCCCTCCAGCCTCGTGCACTCGATCATCTATGACCTCCAGCGCGATCGGGTGACGGGCGTGCGGGTCGTCGACACGCAAACCGGTGAGACGCAGGAGCTCTACGCGCGCGTGATCTTCTTGTGTGCATCCACCCTGGCCACGACGCGTGTGCTGCTCAACAGCCGGAGCCGGCGTCATCCCAATGGCCTCGGCGGCGGCAGCGGAGCGCTGGGGCGCTATCTGATGGACCATCACCTGCGGCAGGGCGCGAGCGGGGAGATCCCAGGACTGGTGGACCGTTACTATCAAGGCGACCGACCCAACGGGACCTACCTCCCTCGTTTTCGCAACCTGAAGGCGCCCGATTCGGACAGGCTCGGCTTCGTGCGTGGCTACGGCTACCAAGGCGGGGCGGGTCGTGCGGGGTGGGGCCGCGGCTCCGACCGACCCGAGATTGGTGCGGCGCTCAAACGCGTGCTGCGCGATCCCGGTCCCTGGCACATGGGACTCGGTGGCTTTGGCGAGTGCCTTCCGAGGTCGGACAACTACGTGGAGCTCGCCAAGGAGACCGATCCGTGGGGAATCCCGGTACTGCGCATCCACGCCTCCTGGGGTGAGAACGAGCTGGCCATGCGCAAGGACATCAAGGCGCAAGCGGCCGAGATGCTCGAGGCCATCGGGTGTCACAATGTCCAGATTCAGGACGGGCTCGAGCGGGAAGACATGACCGCCATGCCGGGCGGAGCCATCCATGAGATGGGAACGGCGCGCATGGGCCGAGACCCGACGACGAGCGTGCTGAACGGCGACAACCAGGTCTGGGAGGCCCCGAATGTGTTTGTCACCGACGGCGCCTGCATGACCAGCTCGTCCTGTGTCAATCCCAGCATCACGTACATGGCGCTGACGGCACGCGCCGTCGACCACGCGGTCAATGAGCTGAAGCGCGGGGAGCTCTAGCTGCTCGACGATGGTAGGATCGCCGGGGCCAACGTAGATCGTATCGATGACTACCGCGGCACTGCCGGCGATGGTCGATCTCCTCTCCACTCTCCAGCGTCATTTTGGCCACGGGTCGTTCCGCGCCGGTCAGGAGGATCTCGTCCGCTCCGTGCTCGACGGCCATGACGTGCTCGCGGTCATGCCGACCGGATCCGGCAAGTCTCTCGGCTTCCAGTTACCGGCGGTCCTGCTTCCAGGCATCACGCTGGTGGTCTCCCCGTTGATTTCGCTGATGAAGGACCAGGTCGACGAGCTGAATCGCCGCGGTATTCGTGCGGCCGCCCTGCACTCGATGCTGCCGAGCGATGCGCGACGTCGAGCGCTGACCGCGGCGCGTCAAGGAGATCTCAGCCTTCTGTATGTGGCGCCCGAACGGTTCGCGTCGGATCACTTCGCCCGCCTACTGTGTGACTTGCCCGTGGCGAGATTCGTCGTCGATGAGGCGCACTGCGTGTCCGAATGGGGACATGACTTCAGGCCGGACTATCGCCGGCTTCGCGCGGCGGCAGGCGCGTGTCGCCGGAGTGACGGCCAAGCCGGTCGGCCGCCGCTCGCCGCGTTTACCGCCACGGCGACGCCCGAGGTACGCGATGACATCGTCGATCTTCTCGGCTTGTCGAATCCGCACCTGCTCGTCTCGGGATTCGACCGTCCCAACATTCACCTGCAGATACGTCCAGTGTCGGGCAGGCAGGAGAAAGAGCGGCTGCTGCATCAGCTGGTCGCCGGTCGGCGGTCACTCGTGTACACGGCGACCCGAGCAAGTGCAGAAGAATCCGCGGAGTCGTTGCGTGAGGCTGGCATCGCGGCGGATGCCTATCACGGCGGACTCCGCGATAGCGAGCGAAGCCGCGTCCAAGACGCCTTTGCTTCGGGCGCCTTGCCTGTGGTCTGCGCGACCAACGCGTTCGGCATGGGCATCGATCGGCCGGACGTCGAGGCCGTGATTCACTTTGCGATTCCAGGCTCGATCGAGGCCTACTACCAGGAGATCGGTCGTGCTGGTCGTGACGGCCGGCCAGCGGACGCGACGCTGCTCTGGGACTACCGCGACGTGAAGACGCGGCAGTACCTGATCGACCACGCGCGAGAAGAGCTGCCCGGTCGCACGGTGGCTCCGTTGGACGCGGCCGAAGTCGCGCGCCGGAAGGAGCTGGATCACAAGAAGCTGCGCCGCATGGTGGCGTACGCCCATGCCGCGGGCTGTCTGAGAGCGACGATCCTGCGCTACTTCGGCGATCCCGCCGCGCGCGAGCCGTGCGGCGCATGCGGCAACTGCGATCGCCGCCGCCCGCTGGACGAGGCGGCTCGGTTGCGTGTGAGGAAGATCTTGTCGGGCATCGCGCGGGCGGGTGAGCGGTATGGGCGGCGAAAGGTCGCGGCCATGCTCGTCGGTGAGGTAGACGGTCTGCCCGAGCCGTTGACGCGCTTGTCCACCACCGGTCTGCTGCGGGACGAGCTCCCGCAGACGGTGGAACAGTGGATCGAGGCCATATGCGCCGCCGGCCTGGTTCGCACGTCGGCCGACAAGTACCAGACTCTCAGCCTGACACCGCTCGGACGCGAGGTGATGGCGGGACGCGTCGAGGAGGTCATGATGGCGGTTCCCGTGGCGCGCCGCACGCGATCACGGCGACGTCGCTCTCCGCTCCGCGGCGCCTTCGCGGCGCTCGTGCGCCGGCGATAGGGTGAAGGGGGTGACAGGGTGAGGGGGTGACAGGGTGAGGGGGTGACAGGGTGAAGGGGTGACAGGGTGAGCGGGTGTTCGATTGCTCGAGGCGTACATCGAGCCATCGGAAACGTCGCACGATTTCCAACCCGAATTGTCGAATCACCCGCTCACCTTGTCACCTTGTCACCTTGTCACCTTGTCACCTTGTCACCTGTCACGTTGTCACCCTGTCACCCTGTCACCTTGTCACCGATCCGCTCCCTTCTGGCGATATGTCTCCAAGAGCGCCTTGAGCTCGGCAACCGTGTCGGTGTGCTCGGGGTCCTCCACGAGATTGTTGGTTTCGTCGGCATCGCGCTCCATGTCGTAGAGCTGCGCCCCCTTTGCGCCTTCCGCCCATTCGATGTATCGCCAGCGGTCGTTCCGTACCGAGTAGCCATCGCGCACCTGCGTGAAGGCCGCCTCCCGCACGCTCTTGGTTGCATCGTCGAGCATGGGCTGCAAGCTGACGCCGTCGAGATAGTCCGGAGCCTCGAGCTGGCTCAGCGCGGCGAGCGTCGGATAGAGGTCCACGAGCTCAACGACCCCGCGCGCCACCTGTCCGTTCGCTTTGGCTCCCGGCGCTGCGATGACGAGCGGGACGCGGGCGCTGCGCTCGAAGAGGCTCATCTTCTGCCACAGGCCGTGGTCGGCCAGGTGATAGCCGTGATCGCTCGTGAAGACCACAACGGTTCGCTCACGCAAGTCGAGGCGCTCCAGCGCGTCGAGGACGTGGCCGGCTTGAGCATCCATGAACGTGGTCGACGCGTGATAGGCCTGAATGGCCTCACGTCGCTGCGCGTCCGTCATGCTGTCCTGTTCTTTCTTCGCGCTGGCGTAGCCTGCCTCCGGACGTCGGGCCTCGTCGTCAGCGCTCAGCGCCGGAAGCTCGATGCCGTCGCGCGGGTAGCCATCGAAGTATTTCTTTGGCGCGACGTATGGCGTGTGCGGCCTGTAGAAGCCGACGGCGAGAAAGAAGGGGCGCTCGTCGTTCTTGAAGCGCTCCAACAGGCGCACCGCCTCGAGCGCACCGATGCCGTCTGTTTGCTCTGCATCTTCTCCATCGTCGGCCAGCCAGCTCAGCGTGCCGCCGAACTGGCCAGGAACGAGACTGAACACCTGATCGAGTCTGTCGCGATCGCGGCCGCGGGGGTTGACCGTGAAGTCCCAGGACATGTAGTCGTCGAGGCTGGCCGTTCCGATGTGAAGCGGCACACCGTAGTGATAGAGCTTGCCGACGCGTGCCGAGAACCATCCGTGTTCCTTGAAGAGCTGCGGCAGGGTGACCGTGTCCGGGATCCGCTCCCGGAAGTGAGGTGACAACTGGTTCTTGCGCGGGTTGGTGAGCACGCCCGTTTGGTCGGGTCGCCGTCCCGTTAAGAAGGACGCACGGCTCGGGCTGCACAACGGAAACTGGCAATAGGCGCGCTCGAAGCGCACGCCGCGCTGGGCGAGGCGATCGAGGTGGGGTGTCTCGACCGGCGCGCCGTAGCTCCCCATGTCGGTATTGAGATCGTCAGCCACGATGAAGAGGACGTTCAGCTTTTCCCGCTCCGGCAGCTGCGTGGTTGCCGAAGCCATGGTGGCGAGCGCGATCAGTGCGAGACACACAGCTCTCATCCAGTTCCTCCTTCGGACGGTGCCGTCATGATATCGATGTCATCCCCGCCTGTCCAACGGGTGGGCGAACAAAGAACCGGGCCTATCGCGGGCCTGTCGCGGGCCTTGACACTGGGGCCGCGGCCGGACTACTGTCACGGCACGCCGCACATGACATCGATGTCATGACGTCGCTGTCGAGTTCTCGGCATGGAGGGCGACTCATGGGCACCACCGATCTCCCGCCCGCGTTCGTCGGACGTGCGCGCGCCTGCCCGGCGCTGTGTGCCGCCATCGTCTTGACCGCGCTCGCCAGCGCGCCGCTCCACGCGCAGACGCTGGTCGGTCAAATCTCCGGCGTCGTCGAAGACAACTCGGGTGCCGTCGTGCCGGGCGTGACCGTCCTCGTGATCAACGAGGGCACCGGGGCGGCTCGCGAGACGGTCAGCGACGGAGGAGGCTTCTACGTCGTGACCAACCTCCCGGTCGGCACCTATACGGTCAATGCTGAGCTGACGGGGTTCAAGCAGGGTGTCAGGACGGGGAACCGGCTCGTCGCCGACGGCCGAGTGACCGTGAGCGTCGTGCTCGAGCCTGGCGCGGTGTCAGAGACCGTGCAGGTCGCCGCGCGCGTGGGCGAGAGCGTGAACACGACGTCGGGCGAGGTGGCGCGCGTCGTCGACCGCGAGCAGGTGCAGAACCTTGCGCTCAACGCCCGCAACTACATCCAGCTCACCACGACGATCCCGGGCGTGCCGCTCACCAACTTCGACGCCATCAACCAGACCATCGCCAACTCGTCGAACCAGCCGGTCAACGGGAACCGGGGCGACTCCAACAACGTGATGGTCGATGGCGGATTCAATCTGAACAAATCGAACAACACCGCGCAGAGCCACAACGTCGGCCTCGACTTCATCGAGGAGGTCAGTATTCAGACGTCCAACTTCTCGGCGGAGTACGGGCGCCAGGCTGGCTCGGCAATCAACGTGGTCACGCGCAGCGGCAGCAACGAGCTCCACGGCAGTGCGTTCGAGTTCTTCCGTGACAACGCCATGGACGCAACCGACTTCTTTGCCGTCGAAGAGGGCGAGCTGCGTTTCAACAATTACGGCTGGAGCCTCGGTGGCCCCATCCGCCGGAACAAGGTCTTCTTCTTCGGTGGTCAGGAGTGGCGCACCATTCGACGCACCGAGAGTCCGGTGCGGCGAACGCTCCCGACCCGCGCCCAGCGACGCGGCGACTTCAGCGGTACGACGGGCGACCTCTTCTTCCCAGGCACCACGACGCCGGTCCCGAATCGCGACATCTCGTCGCTCATCACACCACAAGGCGAGGCCATGGCGGCGGTCTACGACGCCATGGAGACGCTCGCGGCGGGCTACGTCGATGAGCCGACCGCAAACAACGCGGTCTATCAGTTGTCCAGCCCGTACGACTATCGTCAGGACATTCTGCGCCTCGACTACCGGCTCAACGATCGCCACACGTTGTACGGACGGTATCTGCACGACGCTCCCACGAGGACGAGTCCCTTCGGGCTCAACATCAACTCGAACCTGCCCACTGTTCCGACGGAACAAGTGCGGTCGCCGTACAGCCTGCTCGTCACACACAACTGGGTGGTCTCGCCAAGGCTCGTCAACGAGGCCAAGGCAAACATGACGTGGTGGGAACAAGATGTTGCGCCGATCGGAGACAACTGGGAACGGTCAGCGTTTGGCCTCGACTTTCCACACCTGTTCGATGGTGGCCGCTTTCCTGGGGGACTGCCTGATGTCACCATCACTGACTACGCTGGATTCAAGGGGCCGGCGCAAGCCAACGCCGCCGAAGCGGCTGACTTCGCCGTCACCAACACCCTGACGATGCTGCTCGGGCGGCATACGATGAAGTCGGGTATTGTCTACATCCGAACCAAGAACGACCAGAACGGACGCGTCACTGACTTCACGCTCGGCAATGTGACCTTCAACTCGGCTGGCAATCCGATGCGCACCGGCGATGCGTTTGCCGACGCGCTCCTCGGCAACTTTCGCAGGTACAGGGAGATGAGCGGCACGCCGGTCACCCCCTTCCGCTCGGAGAACTACGAAGCGTTCGTCACCGACAGCTGGAGGGTCTCGAATCGCGTGAGCCTCGAGCTCGGCGTCCGCTACCAATTCATCCGGCCGATCTTCTCCGGCGACGACCGCCTCTCGACCTTCGACCCGTTGCTCTACGACCCGGCAAGGGCTGTGGTCGTCAATCCAGACGGCACGGTTGTGCCCGGTTCCGGCGATCCCTTCGACGGGATGATTCGCGCTGGCGACGGATCGCGCGACAGCAGCGACCCGGCGCTCGACGTCATCCCCGCAGGCGCCGAGCGGACGCTCTGGGAGCCGGCGCATCGGTTCGCGCCGCGCTTCAGCTTCGCGATCACGCCATTTCGAGACAGCAGAACCGCCATCCGTGGGGGTATCGGCCTGTTCTACGACAGTCCCCGCGGCGACATCACGCAGCGCGCCTCCGCGAATCCTCCATTTGTCGACGTCGTGGAGTTCGAGAACGGCAACCTCGTCGATCCAGCGGGCGGCCGCGCGCCGGCCGCGGGCGTGCTCGGCGAGGTCCAGGGAATCGACCCCGGGATGAAACCGCCCCGCACGACAAGCTTCAGCCTCGGCATGCAGCGGGAGCTTCCAGGCGGCATGCTCGCAGAAGTCGCCTATGTGGGCACTCGGGGACGCAGCCTCCTTCGCCGGCCCAACATCAACCGCGTGCCATTCGAGATGCTCGCGGCCAACGCCGCCCTGCCGCCGGGCGAACGGGCATCGGACAATTCGCTTCGGCCGTTCAAAGGCTACTCGAACATTCTCTACTACCAGGCCGATGCAATCTCGAATTACGACGCCCTGCAGCTCTATGTCGCCCGCCGCTTGGGACTGTTGACCTTCACCGGCAGTTACACCTGGTCGAAGGCGCTAACCGATGCCACTGGTCCGACGGCGAATCCCGAACAGCTCGACGATCGAAAGTACAATTACGGCCCCGCGGGCTTCCATCGCCCGCATATTTTTGTCAGCACGTTCACGATGCGATTGCCCTGGTGGCGCGATCACCCGGGCCTCGTCGCGGGCCTGCTCGGTGGCTGGGAAGTGAGTGGTATCGTTCGCCTCCAATCCGGGGGCTTCTCGACGGTCTCCGGGGACACGTCGACCGGCGGGCGCCGCGCCGATTATCTCGGTGGTGAGATCGACCTTCCTTCGAGCGAGCGCTCAGCCGACCGGTGGTTCAATACGGACGCGTTCGCACCGGCGCCCGACGAGCGGCGTGGTACGGCGGGCGTCGGCACGGTACAGAGACCTGCCCTGCACGTCTGGGATCTCTCCCTGCGAAAGCGCGTCGGCGTCGGCGGAGCAGCGAACGTGCTCTTCCAGGTCGACTTCTTCAATCTCTTCAACCGTGTGAACCTCAACGAGGTGAACACCAACGCGTCGCAAATGGCCTTTGGGACGGTGACGAGCGCTGCACCGCCGCGGCAGGTGCAGCTCGGTGTGCGGGTCACATTTTGACGCGCGAAGGAGCCGCCGACCGAAAGGGTGACAAGGCGAGCACGTTCGGGGCTCACGCGACCGCGAGGAGCTCCAGGTCAGGATTCTTTCGTTGGCAGTAATCCAGCTCCCAGCTGGACGCAAAGAGCAGCACGAGGCGGCCTTGTCGATCCGTGGCCTGGAGGACACCCTGCCCGGGCAACTCAATCGCACGCATGGCCTCGTCTGAGCCGGCCACCCAGCGCGCGGAGACGTAGTTCAGCCGCTGCACTTCGCAGGAGACTCCATACTCGCTCGTCAAGCGTGCCTCCACGACGTCGAGCTGCAGGGCTCCGACGACGCCGAGGATGGGCTCTCGGCGCCCCGCGGTGGGGAAGACCACCTGCATCAGCCCTTCCTCCTCGAGCTGCTTGACGCCCTCGTCGAACTGCTTGAACCGGATGTCGCGGAGCCGGGCGATGCCGAAGTGCTCGGCGGCGAAGCGCGGGATTGGCGGATATTCCGCGGGCGTTCCTGCAAAGAGCGTGTCCCCAATGGCAAAGCGGCCGGGATTCACGAGGCCGACGACATCGCCCGCGACGGCCGTCTCGACCGTCTCCCGCTCGCGGCCGAAGAAGCGATGGGGACGCGCGAGACGCACCGGCGTTTTCAGTCGCGGGTTCATCACCTGCATGTCCCTGCTCAGCCGGCCGGAGCAGACGCGAACGAACGCGATGCGATCGCGATGCCGCGGGTTCATGTTCGCCTGAATCTTGAACACGAAGCCGCTGAAGTCCGGAGCCGTCGGATCGATCAGGCCGCGCGTGCTGGGGCGCGGTCGGGGGGACGGCGCGAGCTGTACCAGCGCCCGAAGGAAAGGCTCCAGACCGAAGTTCGTGAGCGCGCTTCCGAAGAACACTGGGGTTTGCGCGGCTGCGAGATACGCGTCGCGATCGAAAGGGGTGCCGGCTGTTTCGAGCAAGGCAACTGCCTCTCGTAACCGAGCGCATGCCGCCTCGCCCAGCAGCGTGACGAGCAGCGGATCGGTCACGCTCGTCACCGCCACGGGCGCGCGGCGCTGGCCACCAACGGACCGCTCGTAGAGCAGCACCTGGTGGCGCTCGAGATCGTAGACACCCTTGAAGCGGTCTCCATCGCCAATCGGCCAGTTGACCGGCGCTGCCGCGATCTGGAGGACGCGCTCGATCTCATCGACGAGCTCGAGCGGATCGCGGCTGGGCAGATCCAGCTTGTTCACGAACGTGAGAATCGGCAGACCCCGCCTGCGGCACACCTCGAACAGCTTTCGTGTCTGATCTTCGATGCCCTTGGCCGCATCGATGACCATGACAGCGCTGTCCACGGCCAGCAGCGTGCGATAGGTGTCTTCGCTGAAGTCGCGGTGTCCCGGCGTGTCGAGCAGCGTGATCTTGCAGTCGTCGAGCTCGAACTCCAGCGCGGCAGACGTAATCGAGATGCCGCGCTGACGCTCGACCTCCATCCAATCCGAGAGGGCGTGTCGCTGCGACTTGCGGCCACGGACCGCTCCCGCCAGCTCAATTGCGCCAGCATACAGGAGCGTCTTCTCCGTCAAGGTGGTCTTGCCCGCATCCGGGTGCGAGATGATGGCGAAGGTTCGCCGCCGGGCGACCTCGGCGGCGAGAAGGTCGCTCGAGGACGGTGCGTCTGCAGAAACAGCCATGAACGTCAGTGCATCTGCCGCGAGATCACAAGGCGTATCTCGGCGCGTCCATGCGCCCTGCCGTGCCAACGATGAGAGTGCAGCGGGGGAGCGGCGACCGAGTGAGGACCAACACACGTCCAAGCGGTCAGGCCCTGAACGTAGCAACAAGAGTACAGGACTGCTGACGACGCGTCAAACCGCTACGGCTGCTGTTGGCTCGCGCTGGCGTCGCCGAGCGGCGCCGCCGCCTCGCGTGACATCCAGGGCACGAAGGGCAGCGCCTCACCAGCCAGCGGCGGGGGCACGGGTCCAACGTGGACCGACACGGCCAGCTCGCTGCGAACGGCGCTGATCCCCTTGAAGACGCCGCGAGTCGGGGGCACGTCCGCGTAGTCGCGACCAATCGCCACTCGAATGTGGCGATCGCCCGCGATGAGGTCATTGGTCGGATCGAAGCCGACCCACGCGAGGTCAGGCAGCAGCACCTCGACCCATGCATGAGTGGCGCCGTCGGATGACCGGTCGGCGCTGTCCGCGGCGTGAAGGAGATAGCCGCTCACATAGCGAGAGGGTATGCCGATCTGTCGCGCGAGGGCGATGAAGATGTGCGCGAAGTCTTGACACACACCGCGCCGCGTCTCCAGCGCCTCGTCGATCGGCGAGTCGACGCGGGTGCTCTTGGGGCTGTACTCGAAGCTGGCGTAGACATCCCGCGAAAGCTGGCGCAACGTGCCGAGCGGGTCGTCACCCCGCTCGAGGCCCACCTCGGACGCCAAGTCGCGCAACAGCTGCGTCGGTTGCGCAAACGGACTGGGACCTGGCCATAGTCCAACGATGCGTGCAAACGTCCGGCGAGCCGCTCCGCTCGTCCTCTGCCACCCTGCGCCGTCTGACCGCGCGGGGGCTGGGCATGGCACCGCGAGACGTGTGATGGGCGATGGCCTGTAACGCCGACTCGATACGAGCCGCGGCGAAGCGCACAGAGCGCGGGAACTCCGCGCTGAGCAGGTGGACTCCCTCGATGACGACTCGGGACAGGTAATGAGGGCGAGCGGACCAGAGGCCCTCGGTGCGGACCTGCTTCAGCCGCAGGTAGAGACGGTTCACCTGTTCCCACATGTCCGCGCTGATCTCTTCTCGGACCTGCTGGGCGTTCTCGCGTGCCGCCGTCACCGACGGGCCACGGAATCCGGGTTCGACAGATCGAAGACCGACGTCTCGATGAGCGCTGCTGGCGTGTCGGGCGGCTCTCCGGTTTGCGAGAACCTGAGGATGGCGTACAGCCGTTCGAAGTCCCATCCAGCAGACGAGGGACGTCGATCCAATCCGAGATCGAGGCGGACATCAATCAGCCGGATGGTGTGCTCGGCGCGCTCGAGATATCGGCTGATCCAGTAGAGCGCACGGCAGTGCTGGCGCGCCCCGCCAGACGGCTCGAACATCTCGTCGTAGGCGCCACCGAGGTGGTAGCCCGAGAAGAGCGCGCCAAGCGGAGACGAGTATGGCGGCCCCAAGGGGCCGCCATGGTCTGCACCGTTGCCTTCGACGTCGCTCAGGCCAGGGAGGCCCTGCCCTACTCGACGCGCGCGATCGTACCGTTGGGCGTCCATCGCAGAAACCCGGATCCCACGAGCGCGTTGACCACACGCTGACAGGCGGGCTGATCCAGACCGCACAAACGCGCCGCCTGTGCGAGCGTCAGCCGCATGCCTGGCATCTCGATGAACTCACTCCGAACGCGATCGACGGGATCCGATTCCATGATGCACCCCTCCACGGACAAACGGTCCTGCTCGACCAGAGCGCTCCGGCGCCGTTGGAGCGCCCGCGAGACAGGGATACTGGCCTGCCCGCGTCACACTGTAGCAAGACGCACGCCACGGCCGTGACGGGGCCCTTCGCCCGCGACTACCTGGGTTTTTCGCGGAATTCTAGCGGTATCGCATCTGCGGGAGTCCGGGACCAGTCGGTGGCGAAGCGACAAACGCGTCGGCAGAAGACTGAGATAGCGCCAAATCTGACGGACTCGATTGTCCCGCCACCAGAGGGAGGGTGTGCGTCCCGGGGTCAGACACGGTGCGAGCGTATCCAGGCACGGAGGCGGTGCAACCAGACGGGCCGCTCTAGCTCGCGAGCCTCGCCAATAAAGCGTGTGAGCGTCTCCGCGGCCAGGCCTGGAAAGACGTCGCTAGCTTGACGTTCTACATACTGGCCAGCCACGAGAACGAAGACCGTGAGCCGCGTACCGTCGTATCGCCACGCTTCGCGAATGCCAAAGCGTGCAAAAATCGCGAGCTTGTCCAACGAGGATTTGGTCACGTCGATCTCAACGACCAAATCGGGTGGCGGATCGGTCGTCAGGTCGAGGGTTGCCCTCCCGCGCACCTGTTTGACGTGCGTGACGTAGAACGAAGCATCCGGCTCGAAGCCACGTGCGAGGTCTTTCCTCCGGTAGGTCGTCGAGCCAAATCCCGCGACGTCGATGGCCATTTCCTCCGCCGCGACGTTGACTAGCAGTCGGATGACATCGTTGGCGTGCTCGTGCTCTGCCGAGGGGCTCATGATCTCCAACAACCCTTCGTCATACGTGTATCGCGGTACACTCGCGTCTTGCTGGGTAGCGAGCAGGCCCTCGTAGACCTCCCAGGGGATGTTCTGTAAGAGCACTCGCTGTTCGGCGGCGCTGAGCACGGTGGCCATCTCACACGAGTGTGCCCGATCCGCCGGCTTCTGACAAGATGTCTGCGATGTCCATGCGGGAAGAGCCCTTGCCCAGGCTGACCTGGGCTACTGTCGGAGATGTCGTTCTCATCGCCGTTGGCGCGCTCGTGTGTCTGCTGCCAGCCCTCGGCGGCACGAATCTCTGGGATCCAGACGAGCCACGGTTCGCCGAGGCCACGCGCCAGATGATCGCGCGCGGCGACTATCTCACGCCGTATTTCAACGATGCGCCGCGGTGGGAGAAGCCGATCCTCTTGTACTGGGCACAAGCCCTTCTGTTTCGGATGGCGGGCGACAGCGAGTGGGCTGCCCGAGCCCCTGCGGCCTTCGCCGCGGTGGGATGCGCCCTGCTCATCTATCTCCTCGGTCGCACACTTTTCACGCGTCGTGCGGCGCTGCTGGCCAGCGGGATGTGGCTCTCGACGTTTCGCTTCGTCACGTATGCGCGCCAGGGGCTCACCGACGTGCCGGTCCTGTGCTTCGTGCTCGCCGCCATGCTCGGCTTCACGCGCGCCGTGTTGGGTGGGGATCCCCGCTGGGTCTGGGTTGCGTGGACGGCGGTGGGTCTCGGCGTCCTCACCAAGGGGCCCATAGGCCTCCTACCGTGCCTGGTGATTGCCGTCTGGCTCCTCGTCATGCGCGACTGGCGCAGCCTCGCCCGACTCCGGTGGCTGGCGGGCAGCGTGTTGGCGGCTGGTATTGCGGCGCCCTGGTATCTCTTCGAGATCGCCTTGCACGGATGGCGCTTCATCGCGCTCCACTTCGGATACGAAGTCATCACACGCGCCGTGTCGTCGAAGTTCGCAGGCCCGACCCGAGGCCCTTTGTTCTATCTGAAGATCCTCCCCGGCGAGATCGTGCCCTGGACGTTGCTCGTTGGCGCCGCGGTCGTGTGGGCTGTCGTCACCTGGCGGCGCATGTCGAGAGACGATCGGGCGAGCGTTGCGCTGCTTGCCGTATGGAGCCTCGGTGTCCTTGCGTTGTTCAGTGCCGCGCGCTACAAGCTGCCTCATTACACGCTGCCTGCGTACCCGCCGCTCCTGATTGCAGCGGGTGCCTTTGTCGATGCGACGGCCAACGGTGCTCCTGGTTGGTCGCGCGCCTTGCGCGGCACGCTCGCGGCAACAGCAGCAGTGGTCGCCCTGATCTGCGCGGTCCTCGCGGCGCTCCTGTGGTGGTTGTTTTCCTTCGACCTGCTCGGTACGACGCTGCTCGTGCTGCTGGCCGTCGGCGCTGGCCTGGCAGCTCTTCAAAGCGCTCGTCTCTCGAGGGCGCTCGGCGTCGTCGTCTGCGTGGCAGCGCTCCTGTACCCGGTCGTGGCGTGGCGCTGGAGCGACGAGATCGCCGGACATTTTCAGGCCGCGCAGGCCCTGGGACGGACGACGGCGACGATCGCTCCGGCGGGTGCGCCGCTCGCCTCGACACTATTGCATCCATCGCTCGTGTACTACGCGCGACGGCCAGTACGCTTCCTCCAAAGCCCGGACGAGGTCGTCCAATTCCTGGCTGAACCATCTCGACGCTATCTGGTCCTGTCGTGTCGCGATGTGGAGCCCACGATCGACCGCGCCGGTACGCCTCTGCGGGTGGTGGCCCGACAGCCCGTGTTCTCGCCCCGGCTGGGGCACCTACTCGATGGCCGCATGATGACGCCGGCAAATGAGCTCTGCCTCGTCATGCGTCCCCGTAAATACCCCAAATGATGAACACGGGCACGGTGCCGAGCGCGGGTCGTCGTCGCAGGAGGTGCCCCCGGAGGGGGATTACGAGCCGGATGTGGCGTTACACTGGGAGGAACGCGCCTGCCTCTACGCGTAGGAGCTAACCGTGTGGTCCAAAGCCTACAAGGTCATCATTCTCGTGTCCGTCGTCTTCATTGCTGCCTCGAATGAGGTGCGCGCGCAGGTCGCGGCCGATCCGCGCGGCGCCGTGGGTCTGCAGTATTCAGCGATGGCCCTCGATTATCCTGATCAGACTCGTTCCGGAATCGGTGGCTGGTTTACCTATGACGTCGCCGACTGGCTTGCGCTCGACACGAGCGTCTCGTTCTTCCCGACCAACGATGCGGTGAGTGGCCGTCAGTTCCAGGCGCTGGTTGGCGCCAAGGCAGGCTGGCGCAACGACCGCTTCGGGCTGTTCGGAAAGGTGCGGCCAGGCGTCTTGCACTTCTCGAGGCGCTTCTTCGCGCCGGATACGAATTGCCCGGCGATCGTTCCCACCCCTGAGAGCTGTTTCATTGACGGATCGAACTTTGCCGTCGACGTTGGAGCGGTCTTTGACGTCTATCCCACCCGCTCGACCATGCTGCGAATCGACGGTGGAGACAACGTCATCCGGTTCGGCCGCGCCGAACGGTCGGCGGAGTGGACGCACAACCCGAACGTCAACCTTGCTGCCGGCTGGCGCTTCTGAAGCGCATGCTCGTTCACGCTGAGGGTGCCCGTCTCAGGCGGGGCGTGTTCCCGGGAGCACGGGCGCCTGGTCCGCTGAGCCGCGCTGCTTGAGCAACCAATACGTCAGCGTCCCGTACAGGACAACGACCATCGGGAAATAGGCGACGGCGTTGAGCGGTGCGAGGCCATGAACGCCCGCATGCATCTCGAGCATCCGTGCCAGGATGCGCAGCGCGTTCAGCGCGAACAGCAGCGATACAACGGCAGTTGCAGGTGCGTCGGAGCGGCGGACAACCCAGGCCAAGCAGATCGAGGCAGCGCCATGCGTGAGCAGCAGCCCGAAGTACCAGGCCACCACGATCTGCTCCCAGTGGTGGATGCGATCGATGACGGCTGCGCGCGCGGCTGCGTCTGGGGAGGCGGTGTACTCCGAGGCCCACTGCAGGCTGACCCCGAAGAGGTCTATGCTTCGATAGCCTATCTCGAGCGCCACGAACAATGACGTGAACGTGATCGCCAGGATCGCGCTCCCGGTGAAGCGGCGAGCGCCCGTCAGCGCCGCGGCGGTGTAGGCCACGAGCAGCGGCACGAATCCAAGCAGCACGACGAGATTACGTATCTGGTCCAACGGGAGCTGCCTGAGGGCGATGGCTTCTCCCGGCGCCGTAGCCACGGGGAGCCACCAGAAGGCGACCGCCTGGAACAACTGGGCGCCGAGATACAGCGCGGCACCAATGGCACCGAGACGAAAGAAGCTGTCGTCATAGCCACGCGTCATTCGTCGATGTCACCAAAAGTCGCACCTGGCTGCGTTCCTGCGATGAACGCTTCGCGGACGCCGTTGTCGAGCTGGACGAAGACGATGTTGCCCGGCGAGGCGAACGCTGGCTTGGGCTGGTCCTTGTGGTGTGCAATGTGTGCCTTCATCACATCGAGCCAAATGGGAAGCGCCGCGACCGACCCGTCATTGGAGGGCCCCAGCGTCTTCTTCGTGTCGTAGCCCACCCAAACACCAATCGTGATGTCGGGGTCGAAACCGACCATCCAGGCATCCGTATAATCGTCGGTCGTTCCGGTCTTCCCTCCGAGCGGCCAGCCAAGCGATGAGGCGCGTGCCGCCGTCCCCCGGGCCGTGACGCCCTGGAGCAGGCTCAACATGACATACGCGGTGTCCGCCCGGATGGCGGCATGCGGCTCCGGCCGGTTCTCCTGGAGCACGCTTCCTGACCGATCGGCTATCCGCAGGATAGAGTGCGGCTGCATGCGTACGCCCTGGTTGGGGAACACCGAGAACGCGTTCACGACTTCCAGCAAGGTCGCTTCACTCGACCCGAGCGCGCTCGAGAGATACGGGCGGACCTGCGACGCGAAGCCCAGCCGGCGCGCGTAGTCCGCCACCTGGCGCGCGCCGAGGTCGTGCATCAGGCCAACCGTCGGCACGTTCCGTGACTGCTCGAGCGCACGGCGAAGCGTCACCACCCCCTCGTAGTGGTGGTCGTAGTTCTCGGGAGCATAGAGCGGCTGTCCCGGGCCCACCATGTACCAGGCGGGCTTATCTTTCAGCTGGGACAGCGCGGTATAGCCGCGATCCACGGCAGTCGTGTAGACGATCGGCTTGAAGGTCGATCCGATCTGTCGCCTGGCTTGAACGGCGCGGTTGAACTTCGTGCGATCGAAATCCGAGCCGCCAACCATCGCGAGCACCTGGCCCGTGTCATTGTGCAGCGCGAGCACCGCGCCTTCAACGGCGGGATCCTTGCGGCCCTTGTTGAGACGTGCCAAGCCGGCCCCGAGCGCTTGCGTCGCAGCCGCTTGGAGCTCGAGGTTGAGCGACGTGTGAACCTGCAGCCCGCCCTCGTAGAGTTGCTTGGCACCGTATCTCGCCTCCAGCGCCTGGCGAACCTCTTCGACGAAATACGGTGCAGGCGAGTCGGGTCGCCGCGGGCCGCCGCGTGTGACGATGGGCTTCTTCGTGCTCGCCTCCGCTTGTGCGTGGGTGATGAATCCCTCGTCTGCCATCCGTTGCACTGTGTAGTTGCGGCGCCACCGCGCGTTGTCGCGGTTGACGAATGGGCTATGCCGCGCTGGTGACTGGAGAATCCCGGCCAGCAACGCCGCTTCCTCGAGCGATACATCCACGGCGGACTTCGCGAAGTAGAGCCGCGCCGCAGCCTCGACGCCATAGGTGCCGTGGCCAAAGGGCATGTGATTGGCGTAGAAGGTCAGGATTTCACGCTTGGTGTAGCGCTTCTCGATCTGCAGCGCGACGAGCGCTTCTCTGATCTTCCGTCCCGGGCTGACGTCTCCGATTCTGAAGCCGACCGTTTCGGCAAAGACGCTGCGAGCGAGCTGTTGCGTCAGCGTGCTCGCGCCAGCCGGGCGGGACGCCCGCCCCGTCACCGCGTCGTGCACGACCTCCAACGCATTGCGTACCAGCGTCACGGCGAGCCTCGAAAGGCTCACTCCGACGTGCGAGTCGAAACCGCCGTCTTCCGCTGCGATGATGGCTTCGCGCAGGTGCGGAGCGATGTCGTCGTACCCCACCGGCAGACGACGCTCGACCGCGAGCTCGGCGATGACCTCGTTGTTGTCGGCGTGGATACGCGTGATCGTCGCGGGAGCGTAGCTGTCGAGTGTAGAGATCTCTGGCAGATCGGCGGCGTGCGCGAACAGCACACCGCACACGGCGCCCGTGAGGATCGCGATCCCGAACAGTGACGCGATTGTCGCATGCCGTGCGGCACGAAGGGCGTAGTGTCTCATGGGCACATGCGCGTCTCAGAGCCCCCTGCTCCCGACGCAAGACCAAGGTCGGATCGACCTTTGACGCGCGCAGAGCCGGGCTGGAGGCGACCAGCGCGACGGCCAACAGAATACAGGAAGTCTACGGCTCAGGAGGTCCTGCCTCGGACCGCCGAGCACGTGGCGAAGTGCGTGCGCGGGCGCTATTCACCCTTGACGGGCTTGGCCGGACCGCCATAGTACGGATACCGATCCCACCGGTCATCGTCGCTGGTCGCACGAGGATCACCGGTGCTGCGCATCCAGTCGTCGAGGAGTGCGCGCAGCCGCGCCTTTTCTTTGGCGTGCGTGGGATCGTCGGCGACGTTGCGGAGCTGGCCGGGATCCGATCGAAGGTCGTAGAACTCTTCCGCCGGGCGCTTGTCCGTGGCGAGGTGAAAGAAGCGAGAGAACGCTGGGTCGTCTCGCCCATCCAAGAGGATCTGCTTGGTCGGTCCACCATCGATGTCCCCGAAGGGGCCCACGGAGAAGTACATCTCTGGATCGCCAGCCGGCCACCGGTCGGGGCGAAGATTGCGAATGTAGAGCCAGTCGCTGGTCCGTACGGCGCGCATCGGATACGAGAGATCCCCCTTACGTACCTGTGCGTGGCGCTCGCGCTCGACGAAGACGTGGTCGCGATCTGCCTCGTCTTTTCCTTCTGCAAGGGTGAGCAGGCTGCGACCGGTCATCTCGTCCGGCGGCTCGAGCCCCGCGGCGGCCAGAAACGTCGGCGCGAGATCGGACAGGTTGACGAAGCCATCGACCGTCGCGCCTGCCTTGACCTTGCCCGGCCATCGGATGGCCAGCGGCATACGAGCGCCGGCGTCGTACACGTTGGCCTTCGAACGTGGGAACGGCATCCCATTGTCAGAGGTGATCACGACGAGCGTGTTGTCGAGCTCACCAGCCGATTCGAGTCGCTCGAGGATCTCACCGACCTCGCGGTCGAATCGTTGCACTTCGGCGAGGTAATCCGCCAGGTCGCTTCGCACCTCGCGCGTGTCCGGCAGATGAGGAGGCACCTCGATCCGATCCAGGTCGATCCCGGCTGCGGCGCCGGATCCTTCCTCATAGGGTCTGTGCGGATCCTGACTCCCGAACCAGAACACAAACGGCTGCTTCGAGGGCCTGCTCGCCAAGAACGCTGCGAAATCCTCGAACTGCGTGCCAGCAGGGTTGCGCGTACGGCCGCCGGGCTCGAATCGGCCAGGTCCCCACCCCTTTCGTGTGTAGCCAACGTAGTAGCCCGCCTCCTCGAGAAGGTCCGGATAGACTGGAAAGCGGGACGGCAGAAATCCGTGCAGGTTGGCGCCCTCGGCGAGCCGATGCGAATATTGGCCGGTGAGGATGGCGGCGCGAGAGGGCGTGCACGATGGCGCCGCCGTAAACGCGTTGCTGAACAGTGCGCCTTCGCGCGCCACACGATCGAAGACCGGTGTGGAGATGGCCTTGTCACCGTACGCGCTGGCATGAGGCCACGACCAGTCGTCCGCGATAGCGAGCAGAATGTTTGGCCGCTCCTCCGATGGCGCATCTTGCGGGCGAGCAGCGCTGGCATCCAGCCGCGCACGGCTTGCGCCGGCCACACCGATCATTGCCAGCAATGCCACCGCCAGACAGTGGCACAACACGCAGCTCACACTTCGCTGTGATGTCATCACGTCTCCTAGAAGGCAAAGCGTAGACCAAGCTGCACGGTTCGTGCGGGTCCAGCGCTCGAGACCACGCCGAAGCCCGGCGCGCCAAGGACGTTGCCCGGGATTTCGAAGTTCGGGTGGTTGAACATGTTGAACAGCTCGACGCGAGCTTGCAAGACACGCTCGCCGCCGAGCGCCACGCTCTTGGCGAGAGACAGATCGAAGTTGATGATACCGTCGCCGCGAAGCAGGCCACGTGGGCTGTTCCCGAACGTCAGCGCTGCTGGCTGGGCGAAGGCCTCGGTGTCGAACCAGCGAGTGATCGAGCGCTCGTCGGCCGGAAGCTCGGGTTCACCAACCATGTTCGCTCGCAGCGCGCCTGCGGAAAACGCATTCGTGGTATTCGTCTGGGTCGTGACCGAGAACGGCGGCCCTGATTGGAAGGTTCCCAGCAGACCGACCGACCAGCCACCGATGACCTGGCCAAGCCAGCCGGAGCCCAGCCAGCGCTTGCCTGGCCCGATGGGCAGCTCGTACACGCTACTGATCGTCAGGCGGCGTCGGATGTCGTTGCCTGACGGTCCGTAGTCGGCCTGTCGGTTGTAGAAGTCGGAGTACACGCCGACATCGCCCAGGTCCTGCCCTCCCATGTCCGTATCGCTGTCGAAGCGAGCGTAGGTGTAGGTGCCGAGCAAGCTGAACCCACTGTCGAACCGCCTCTCCACACGGAGCGTGCCCGCATGATAGTCGGAGCGGCCAATGGATGGCAGCACGATCGTCACGTTGGAAAACTGCGGAAAGGGACGGTCGCTCTGCGTCACACCGGGCTCCAGCATCTCGGGCGGGATTTGGTTGATCGGGAGGTTCTGTCCCGGCAGCTTCCGGGAGATATTCCCCACGTACGCCGCCTCGAGGACGATGCGGCCTGGAAGCTCCCGCTGGAGGCCGAGGTTGAATTGCTGGGCGTAGCCGGTCTCTCGGTCCGGCTCGAAGAAGGTAACCGCCGTGGTGGTAGGCGCGCCGACCGGCACGGCGCCGAACCGCTCGTCGCGCGGCGCATCGCCCGCTTCGAGCGGCGGCACGCCGTCAGCCAAATAGAACGGTGCGGTCAGACCGTTATCGGGTGTGGACAGGCTCGCCGATCGTTCGAAGCCGAGCGACGCAGAGCTCGGCGCGCCATGATCGAACGGATGCGCATAGAAGATGCCGGCGCCGCCACGCACGACAGTTCCCTCCAGCCCGAAGGGACGCCACGCGAACCCAAAGCGTGGACCGAAGTTGTTCCAGTCGGTCTCGTAGGGGAGATCGCTCCAGCCATCGACGCCGGCGAAGCGCACGACGCCGGGCGTGCCCGAGACCGGATTGATGGCCTCAGGGTCGAAGCTGTTCATGCGCTGGTTCTTGTCTTTGATCGGCGTGTCTACCTCCCACCGCACACCGAGGTTGATCGTGAGATTGCGGCTCACGGTCCAGTCATCTTGCAGAAATGCCGCGAGATACCAGCTCGAGCGGTCGAGCACCTCCGTCTCGCGCACCGAGACGCTGTTCGGGAAGCCGAGCAGGAGGCTGGCCAATCCATACCCCGTTCCGCTTTGGCCAGGGAGCCCAGTTGGCTGCGTGGTAAAGCTGAAGTTCCCCGAGACCGACGGACGGTTGACCTCGTAGTTGAGCGAGGGCCGTACTTCGAAGCCCGTCTTCCAGGTGTGTCGGCCGCGCACGTAGGACAGCGTGTCGGTGAACTGATGCTGCTCGATTGGAAACTGGCGCCGCTCGTGGTTCGTGGCGCCGAGCGGCGCGAAGCCGGCGACCGAAAAGCGGGGGAACGCTTCGTCCGAGACGCCCTGCAGGCCGAGTTGCGACGGCCAGCCGCCCCCGAGCCCGGGCGACGTCGTGTGGTTGATACGGTTGGCGTACGTATAGCGGAGCTCGTTGACCGCGTTGCCAAAGGTGCGTGTGTGGCTGACGTAGAGGTAGTTCTGGTGGCGCAGCGCATCGCTCGCCGTGTCCGCTGCCGACTCTGGCAGCACGCTCCCCGGAAACCGATTGTCGCTGTTGTAGAGATAACGCCCGGTGATCTTGTCGCGGCTGGTGAGCGCGTGATCGATCTTGATCAGATAGTTGTCGCGCTCGAGCCGGTCGGTCGCGTTCGCACTGAAGTTGTTGGCACCGCTCGGGTTGTCGGGCGGACGATTCGGCAGCGGATAGAAATCCATCAACCGGAGCGCCACCGGATCGAGGCGGTCGGAGGGAATGACGTTACCGGCAAACGGCCTCCGCGCTCCACTCGGCATTGTCGTCTGCGGGTCGTAGACCGTGATCTGATCACCGCTGGCGCTTACGGTCTCCGAGAAGTCGCCGCGCCGCTGGAGCGTGGTGGGAACCGTCAGTGTGCGCGTCTCCCCGAACTTTCTCCGCGATCCTTCATAGGAGAAGAAGAAAAACGTGCGGTCGGGCACGATAGGGCCGCCCAGCGTGCCCCCATAGACGTTGTAGCGGAGTGGCTCTTTTTGCTTGCTGCCATCGACGAAAGGCGCGAAGAAGCCGGCCGCGTCGAGGCCGTCGTGGCGGAAGTACTCGAAGCCGACGCCGCGGAACGTGTTGGTCCCCGATTTGGTGGTGGCCGTGATGACGCCACCCGCCGACCCGCCAAACTCTGCCGAGTAGTTGTTACTCAGCACGCGGACTTCTTGCACTGTTTCGACGGGCGGGTCGACATCCACCTGGCCGATCCCCAGCCGCATGTTCTGGCCGGTGCCGCCGTCGATCAAGAAGGATTGGCTTTGCGTGCGACCGCCCGCCAGGCTGAAGTTCGGCTTGGCGCCCGTGTCGTAGCTCACGAACACCGCGGCTCCGGTCATCCGGATCAGGTTCATGGAGCGCCGATCGCCCAGCGGCATGCTCTCCACGGCACGGGACTCGATCAGCTGGCCCACCTCTGACGATCGCGACTCGAGGAGCGGCAGCTGCGCGTTGACGGTCACGGTGTCTTCCATGCCGCCGACGTCTAGCGTGATATCCAGGCCAACCCGTGCCTGCGTGGTGACGGTGACCCCTTCACGACGATAGGTCCCGAACCCTTCGAGCACGGCCTCCACCACGTATGCGCCGATAGGCACCGGCTGCAGGACGTAGAAGCCTTGCTCGTTGGTGACGCCCACCACCTGCTGCTGTGTCCCGACATGGGTGGCCGCCACCGTGACACCGGGCAGGACCGCTCCGGTATCGTCCGTGACAAAGCCGCTGATCGTGGCTTCGGCGCCCTGCGCCCACGCAGAGGTCGCAACGAGCATCTGCGAAAGCAGCACGAGCGCGAACACCGATCGTCTGGAACGCATCTCTCCCTCTCCTTGCCCTCGCCCGCAGGGTGGACAGCGATGTCATGATATCGATGTCATTCTCGGTGAGGGGACGGTAGCCTACGGGCGACTGCCCTGTCAAGTGCAGCGTCTGCTGTGCCACGACATCGAGTGGTAGACTCGTCGGACGAAGGAGCACGATGTGACACAGGTCGTTTCGAGGCCGCCCCGACCGTACGCGATCCTCGTTGCGCTCTGTTCATGCGCGTTTGCGGTCGTCACGTCGGCGCAGCCTGATCCGTTGCAGCAGGCTGCCAATCACATCCGAGAAGAGCGCTGGACCAGCGCCATCGAGATCCTGGAAGCCACGTTGGCGCGCTCTCCAGACGAGGTGCGAGCGTTGAACCTGCTGGGCATCGCGCTCTCGTCGAGCGGCCGGAGAGAGGAGGCGCACGCACAGTTCGCGAAGGCGGTCGCCCTCGCCCCCACCTTTCATCCCGCGCTGAAGAATCTGGCTGTCAACGAGATGTCGCTCGGGCGAGCGGACGAGGCGGTGGCGCACTTCCGGGAATTGCTGAAGGCCGTGCCGGACGACCGTGTCGCGCATCTCGTCCTGGCGGAAGCGGCCTTCGACGCGGACGATTTCCAAGGAGCTGTCGAGCACTACGAACAGAGCCGCATCTTCGAGCGCGGAGATCCAGCACTGGTGTTGAAGCTCGCGCGCAGCTACCAACGCGTCGGTCGCCCCGAGGAGGCGGTATCGGCGCTGGCGACGTTGCCTACCGACGATCCCACCATCGATCGAGAAGCGGCTCGATTGCTCGTGGAGATGGAAGAATTCTCCGCGGCCGCGACGCGTTTTGAAAGTGTGCTTGCCGCCTCTCCTGACAACTACGACGTCGGCTTCAACCTCGCGCTCGCCAGGCTTCGGGGCGAGCAGCCGGCGGCGGCAGTGCAGACCCTTCGAGATCTCGTCGAAAATGGGCGCCGGACCCCAGAGGTCTACAACCTGCTGTCGCGCGCGTATGAAGCGACCGGCGAGACCCAGCAGGCGTACGACGCATTGCGCGCCGCCATCG
The DNA here is from genome assembly GCA_009377605.1 of Luteitalea sp. Lineage (NCBI taxonomy): Bacteria > Pseudomonadati > Acidobacteriota > Vicinamibacteria > Vicinamibacterales > Vicinamibacteraceae > Luteitalea > Luteitalea sp. The sequence continues at coordinate 10,001 of WHTT01000006.1, read as the reverse complement.
AGATCGATCCAGCCGGCGAGACGCACTACGTCGATCTCATCGCCCTCTGTCTGGACCACGAGAATCTCGAGCTTGCACTGGAGATCGCCGACATCGGCGTCACCGCGCTCGGCGAGACTTCTGCGCCAACGGGGCATTGTCCTCGCCATGAAGGGCGATTTTCAGACGGCCCAGTCCTCCTTCGACGAGGCCGCCACGCGATCCCCGGATGATGGACTCTCGTATGTCGCGCTCGGCTTGGTCTATCTCCAAATGGGGCGCACTCCCGAAGCCGTCGCCACGCTCCGAGCGCGGCGCCGCCGCAGCCCCGATGATGCGCTCGCGAGCTGGTTCCTCGGCGAAGCCTTGTACCGCTCGGGGGCCCAGCCCGGCTCGAAGGAGGAAATCGAGGCGCTCCAGGCTCTGAACAGCGCCGTCGACCTGCAGCCGGATCTCCTGCAGGCGCACCTGCTCCTCGCCAAGATGCTGCAGCGCAATGACAGACTGGACGAGGCGCTCGAGCACTTGAAACAAGCGCTGGCTCTTGATCCGGACAACGCGGCGACGAGTTACCAACTGGCGCAAGTCTATCGTCGCCAAGGGAAGACCCGCGAGGCGAACGAGCTGTTCGCAAAAGTGCGCGACATAAAGGCGGACGACCGCGACGAGCTCACACGGAGCGGCTTGCTCAGGATTGTGCGCGAGGGCAGGCGATGAGCACCGTCGCGCCGGCGCACCATGCGGCGGGGGTCGCATGCGGCATACTCGCCTTGTCATTTGCAGCCGCTCCCGCGCCAGGGACCAACCGAGCACAGTTGCGGTTCGTCGACGTCGCTGCGCGCTCGGGCCTGACATTTCGGCACGACAACGCCGCATCGCCCGAGAAATACCTGATCGAGACGATGGGCGCGGGCGCGGCTTGGATCGACTTCGATGAGGATGGTTGGCTCGATGCGTATCTGGTGAACAGCGCCCCCACGAAGGTGTACCAGCCCGACCAGCCACTGCGCAGCGCCCTGTTTCGGAACAACGGCGACGGAACGTTTTCGAACGTGACCGCGCGGGCCGGCGTCGCAGCGGAAGGACTGTTCGGCATGGGCGTTGCCGTAGGAGATTACGACAACGACGGCGATCAGGACCTCTTTGTCGTGGGTTACCGACGGTCCATTCTCTATCGCAACGACGGTGACGGCTCCTTCACCGATGTCACCGATCGCGCGGGTGTCGCCAATCGAGATAAGTGGGGGTCGAGCGGCGCCTGGTTCGACTACGACAACGATGGACGGCTCGATCTCATCGTGGTGAACTATCTCGATTGGACGCCAGAAACGAACCTGTACTGCGGTGAGCGACGCCCCGGCTACCGCGCGTACTGTCATCCGAACAAGTATCGCGGCCAGACGATGACCCTGTACCGGAATCGCGGAGATGGCACGTTCGAAGACGTCGTGTTCTCCACGAAGCTCGGTTACGAGACGTTTCAGACCAGCGGGTTCGGCACCCGCTTCGTCGACTACGACAACGATGGCCGGCTGGACGTCTTCGTCGTGAACGGACATGTCATGGATAACATCGAGCTCTTTCATGCGAAGACCACCTACGCCGAGCCGAAGCTCATCTTTCGCAACCTGGGGGGCCACTTTCGCAACGTGACGAGGCAGCTTGGCCCGGACCTGTCGCGCGCGAAGGTCAGTCGTGCAGCGGCGTTCGGCGACTACGACAACGACGGAGACGAGGATGTCCTGGTCAGCAACAACGGCGATCAGGCGGAGCTCCTGCGCAATGACGGCGGCAATCAACGGAGCTGGCTGCAAGTGCGTCTCGTTGGCGTCAAGTCCAATCGCGACGGGATTGGCGCCAGCGTGGTGGTGAGAGCCAACGGGCTCGACCAGCGCGACCAGCGAACCGGCGGTGGCAGTTACCAATCAGCTCACGATCCGCGCCTCCATTTCGGGCTCGGCACGAGCGATCGCGCGGACTCGGTCGAGGTGCGTTGGCCGAGCGGCACGATTGACCGACTCGAGAACGTCCCGGCGAACCAAGCGATTACCGTGCGCGAGGGACAGGGTCTGGTGCGGACGCCTCGCCGAGGCGTGCGACCCACGCCGCGTTCGGCGAACGCGCCCTACCAATGACGGGAAGGTAGGGACGGCTCGCCGAGCCGTCCGACACACAGAAGCGCTGGTGCACGTGAAGACAATGCTCGTGGCGATGGTGCTCGCAGCGCTGGTCCCGCCCGCCGCGCTCGCTCAACAACGGACCGAGCGAGGCGAGCGGCGCACCGCTGCTGAAACGCATCGCAACCGCGCCGTCGAGCTCTTGAAGCGCGGAGATCTTCGAGCCGCGCTGCCTCATGTTGAAGAGGCGATTCGGCTCGATCCGAACGACGCTGTTTCCCATGACAATCTCGGCGTCATTCTGGCAGAGACAGGACGCGTCGCCGACGCCGAGGCGCACTTTCGAAAGGCCGTCGCGCTGAACCCGGCGTCGGCGGAGGCGCACTATCACCTCGGCCTCGCCCAGGATCGTTTGGGACGCACGAGCGACGCGATCGCCGGTTTCGAGGAAGCGCTACGGCTCGACGCTGATTTGACGCCAGCGCGCTATCTCTTGAGCGGGGTGCTGCGCAAACAGGGCGACACGGAAGGGGCGATCCGCCTGCTGCGCGACGTGATTGAGCGCGAGCCGACGTTCGCCGAAGCGCGCTACAACCTCGGTCTGCTGCTCCAGTCCCGCGATCCAGCGGCGGCGATCACCTCGCTGCGAACCGCGCACGAGCTGCAGCCGAACGATCCATCGGCGGCGCTCGCGCTCGGCATCGCCTATGCGGAGAAACCGGATCTGAAGGCGGCCGTCGAGACGCTCGGCGCTGCTGTCCGCCTCGATCCGGCCAATCCGGATGCGCATTACAATCTCGGCCTCGCCTTGGCGCAGGCGGGACGGCTTTCCGACGCGGCGAAAGCACTTGGCGACGCGCTTCGGTTGCGTCCAGACGAGGCGCGTGCCCGACGTGCCCTGGGCGTGGCGCTGCAGCGAAGCGGCGACGCGAAGGCTGCGGCGCGCGAGCTGCGTGTGGCGGTCGAGCGCGATCCAGACGACCCCGAGGCGCACAACATGCTGGGCGTGGTGCTTCTCACGTTGGGTGCCGTCGACGAGGCCCTCATGCATCTGCAGCGGGCGATCGAGGCGAATCCAAAGCTTATCAAGGCTCACCGCACGCTCGCTCAGGCGTACTACAGACTGGGAAAGCGCGACCAAGCGATGCGGTCGGCGCGCCAGGCCGAGGCACTGAGGGATGAGGAGGCTCGCGTGGGCCGCGCCATGATCCTGACGCAGTCGGCGGCACAACACCTGGAGCGGGGCGACGTTGACAATGCACTTGGTCAACTGCGCAAGGCGGTCTCGATGAGCCCGAACGCGGCGGATACGCATCTACTGCTGGGCCGAGCCATTCGAAAATCCGGCGGCGACCCCCAAGACGCGGCTGCCGCGCTGCAGCGCGCCATAGAGCTGGACCCAAGCAACGCGCAGGCACACTATGAGGCTGCCCTGCTGCTCGAGGATCAGGGCCAAGATGCGCAGGCGCTCGAAGAGCTTCGACTCGCCGCGAGCGTCGCGCCCAGCTTCACACCCGCACGCCTTCGCCTGGCGGAGGCGCTGCTCGATGCCGGCGGGTCACGTGAGGCCGCTCGGCATGCCCGAGCCGTGCTGCTTTGGGCTCCTGATGATGCTGCGGCGCGGCGGTTGCTCGATGCTGCGCTCCGGGCCGACAGCGATGCCGTTCGGTGACGAGTTTATGAATTCGTCGTTAACCGAACGCGTTCTTGGCAGCCTGTTCTCTGGTGACTCAGCGAGCGTTGTTTCCTGGTGAGGAGCGCTTGCGAGGCACAAACGGCGCGGGCTTCCCTCCGCCCCACGGGAGTCGCTGTCGGCGCGCTCGAAGAGAGAGGCTACACATGAGCTCCCTGGGCACGAACGGCAGTTCCACTCCTGATGTCGGCGCCACGCCAGCTGCAGCGTCGCCCGCGACGCCGCGCGCGCACTCTTGGTCGGCACCACTGGCGGGATCGAAACCGGCGCCGACGCCTGGCGGCGGTGCATCCGCATTTCCGAAGGGCTTGAATACCACAGCGTGGTCGCGCGCCCTGGCCGTCGCCTTCCGCTTCGGGTTCATCTACCTCACGCTCTACAACACGGTGACGTTGGCAAACGTGTCGCCCGCACTCGTCCCGGGCCTGTCGTCGCTCGTGCGTGGGTACATGACGATGTGGCAGCAGATCGTGCCGTGGGTCGGCGCCCACATCCTGAATCTGCGCTCCCCTATCACCTATTTTCCGAGCGGCAGCGGCGACAAAACCTCTGACTGGGTCCTGCTCTTCTGCTATCTGGTGCTGACTGTTGTTGCGACGATGATCTGGTCCGCGGTCGACTGGCGCCGCCCGCACTATCGGTGGCCGAACCTACCTGAAACAACGGCGCACACCGAGGCCCCGAACGCACGACGACCAAGATCCTACGTACCTTCGTAGTGATCCGCGAGGGTGGCCGTCTAGCTGCCGAGCGTGTCAGGAGCAACGCCGTGCGATAGACGCCCACCACACGTAAGGAGACTGCATGCGTCGTCTCATGATCGAACGTGCCTGTTCTCTGCTGACTCAGCGAGCGTTGTTTCCTGGTGAGGAGTACGTGCCAGCGTAAAAGGTCGCCAGCCTCCTGAGCGAACGCTGGCTCAGAGGTCGTTCACCCTCTTTAGTCGTGGGTCAGCGAGCTTCCGTTCAACGGGTGACGGGCAGCGGTCGGCGATCCCGCAGGGCGGCGAAAGCGGCGAGCTGGTTCCACAGAGGGACCAGCCGCTCACGCCCTGTTGCTGCTTTAGCGCGGAGGTGTTTCGTCGTCTAAGCATGAGCCAACGTTCGTGCGCCCTTAGGGTGAGGCGCGCACGGTGGGATCACGTGCGTGTGACGCTTCCATCCGGGGTGGCCCGGCGGCGTGGCACAAGAGTTGCGCCACACTCGTTTCAAACCAAGTCGCCGGCGGCGGCACGCCAAAGATCGGTGCCGTCTCTCGGACAGACGTCGGCCAGGGGCTGAAGTCGCGCTCGGCTTCATAGCGATTGTGCTGACGACAGCGAAGCTGCAGATTCTCGACGGCCGGCTCACCATCCTTCGCATACGGCACCAGGTGATGGAACTCGAGGAACCCGCGTTCTGCGCACCGCCGGCCGCTAGGGCTCACAAACGCGCACCGGCCACCATCGCGCGCCCAGACCTGGCGCTTCACCTCGGCCGGGATATGCCGCGACCGCACGACCGTCGCACCGGCCGTAGCGCCGTCGACCCGCGCGGAGGTCCCTCGAGGATGGTCGACGGCCGGGCCAACCGCCGTCGAGGCGCGACGGGGCCTGGGCGTGGTCGTGGCCGCGTGCTTCGTCCGCGCACACTGAGCGACGAGCAGCGTGAGCGCGCGATCGAAGATCAGCGCAGGGTCGCCGCTCGGGATGACGTGCCGAAGAAGCGCCTGCGCCTCCTGCAGCTTGGCATACGTCTCTGCGCTGATCGTGAACGACACCTTATAGCGCGTGGGGGCCAGCGGGGCGACCACCGTAGGACGTGTCGGTGTCGGGGCCGGGGCGGGCGGTGGCGGGGCTGCGGCAGACGAGGCCGGCGTGGCGCACGGCGGCGCGGCGTCAGCGTTCGCTCGTGCCGCGGTGAGCGAGCTGCTCTCGGCCGTCGGCGTGTTAGGGTGTGGGGCCGTTGGCGTGGGCAGTTTCCGGACTGTGCTTGGCACATCGGGGCGCGGCTGCAGTCGGGCCACGATCTGTTCGACCTCGCGGCGCGTGCGGTGCTGGGCCTCGGCCAGCACCGCGGCCTGGTTCTCGGTGGTCAAGTGCGGGGCCAGCAGGCGAATCGTGGTCAGCGTGACCGCGCCCGCCGCCAGGTGCCCGAGAATGGCGGGGAAGCGGCGCGCCGCGCGGGCGACCTCGATGCGGTCGTACGCGGCGTGCTCCGCGAGGTGCAACACGCGAACGCAGTACGCAAAGAGCGAGGCACAGCCTTCGCGGAGATACAGACGTCGCGGATCGAGTTCGGCGAGGGAGCCGACGAGGCGCGCGGTGGCCTCACGTTCACGGGCAGCGAGGCGCGTGACCTCGCGGAGGAGATCGGAGTCAGAGAGCTGATTAAACGGGGAAAATAGCGTCGCCATATCCCATTATACGGACGCGATTTTCTAAGCGCAGAACGGCCCTCGATCGCACGCAAACTGACCGATCCTTCTTTTTAATCAAAGTTGCGTGCAAACGCGGCTTCTCGGCCAACGTCGCCTGCGTAACGGACCATTCTCACGCGGGACGGCACAAAAACGCGCACGGGTGGCGAATCGTTGTCAAGCGCTTTCTTCACGCGGGCCGGCACCGTTGGCGCATCACGCGCATACCGGCGCTGCAGCCCCTCGCGACATTCCGCCGCACACCTCCGCGCACCTGACGGTCGTAAAGATACGTCACAATAATTCTGAAATGCGGTACTTTACGTAGCGGATGCTCAGGCAGGCGGCGACGCCGTCGTCGCACGGCTTGCAACGAGCCCCGGCTTGCACGCCGTTGGCGCACAGAGACTCGCATCTCCCGCCGAGCAGCGTCTCGACTTGGCGTGTGTCAATCACGCCCGTCAGGGCCACACTGGTGAGCGCCTCACGCAGCGACCTCACCAACCAGGCGCGCGTTGCGCTGGCCTGTGTCGCGTGGCCCAAGGGCGTACCGCCGAGGCCCGTTCGCTGATTGAAGCCGGGCTGACGGCGCTGGTGGGCTCCGCCACAGCCGACTCGCGCCTGGTCGCCGAGGCGACACACGCGCTGGCTACCCTCCGCTGAACCTGCGACCCACCCTTCGAGCCTGCGGCTCAGCGCGACTTTGACGGACCGGCCGGCTCGCCCTCGCCCTGCTTCAACACGACGAGGCGATTCGCCTTCGATCCCTCGAACACTTCGCGCTCGCCGCCCGGCCACAGCACCTCGATTCGCTCGCAGCGTTCGGCGCCGCCCAAGCCGAAATGGAGTCGTGAGTCGCTCTGCGAGAGATATCCCGACCCACCCTGAACCTCGCCGGAGATTCGTCCCTCTGCGGTGACCACGTATGCGCGGGCCCCGAGTGCGTCGCGATTGGCCCGAGTGCCGACCAGCCGAACCATCAACCAGTTCTTTGGCTTCCCCTGGTTCTTCAGCAGGCTGGGCCTCTCGCTCATGTTGTTGATGACGACTTCGAGAGATCCGTCGTTATCGAGATCTCCCACCGCGGAGCCGCGGGAGGACCAGGCTGCCGTTGCGATTCCTGGACCTGCCTTGTCAGAGACGTCGGCGAAGCGCCCGCGGACGTTCTGATAGAGCAGCCGCTTCTGACGATAGGTCACCGCAAGACCGGCATTATCGACCTCGGGGTAGACATGTCCGTTTACCAAGAGGATGTCGCGCCGCCCGTCATGATCCGCATCGAACAGGTGCGCGCCCCACCCCAAGTACTGCGTATGGATGCCGAGCCCTGACACGTAGACCTGGTCGGAAAACGTGGCGTTGCCGTCGTTGTGATAGAGATTCGGCGTATCGTCGCTGAAGTTGGTCTTGACGATGTCGACGAAGCCGTCCTCGTCCACGTCGGCGGTCGCAACACCCATGCCTGCCTGTTCCTGGCCATTCTCGTTGAGGGCGACGCCGGCCAGCACGCCGATCTCTTCGAAGGAGCCGTCGCCGAGATTTCGATAGAACAAGCTGGGTGTGGAGTCACACGCGACGTACAGATCAGGAAAGGCGTCGTTGTCGAGATCGGAAGCGAGCACCGTGAACCCGTAGCAGCGCTTCTGCTCGCCGATGCCGCTCGCCTTGGATACGTCCCGGAAATGGCCTCGTCCGTCGTTCTGAAGGAGGAGGTTGCGCCCAGGCGGCAGACCGCGGGGTCCACACATCACTGGCAGCCCCTTCCAGCGGCAGTAGCCTCCGCTGCCAGGCGAGGGCACTTCGTCCAGGTCGAAATCAACATAGCCGCTGACAGCAAGGTCCAGGTCTCCGTCGACGTCGTAATCGATGAACGTGCAGCCGGTGTCCCAGCGGACGCCTTCCGACGAGAGCCCTGCGGTCGTTGTAATGTCGGTGAACGTGCCGTCGCCGTCATTGCGGTACAGGACGCTCTGTCCCCAGAACGTGACGAACAGATCGCGCCAGCCATCGTTGTCGTAGTCGCCGACGCAGGCCCCTTGGCCCCAGCCAGTCCGCTCCAAGCCGGCCGCGTGCGTGACGTCCTGGAAGCGAAGATTCCCGAGGTTGCGGTAGAGGCGATGCGTTTCCGCGGCTGCGTCAACCGAGTTGTCCAGCGTCGAGCCGTTGGCGAGAAAGATGTCGAGGCGCCCGTCGTTGTCGTAATCGAACAACGCGACGCCGTTGCCAACAGCCTCCACGATGTATTGCTTGCGCGAGGGATTTCCAGAAACATTGCGCGCGGTCAAACCGGCCTCGACCGCGATGTCGACGAACCGAACGTCGAACGGCGAGTCGGTCGCGTCGACGACCACGCCCGAGGGGACGGCACGGCCCGACGTGGCCATGCCTTGGCCCAACGCCGGCAGGCCCGCCGCGCCGACGAAGACGACGGTGAACAGTAGACAGCGAAAACGCGACGACATCGATTGCGCTCGACGGGGTCAAAAGATCGTTGGTTCGTGGCAGAAACGGAAGCGCCCGACCTAAAGGTCGGGCCTACACCCGTCTGATCAGTGATCTAAATGTAGGCCCGACCTTTAGGTCGGGCGCCTCCGACCTCGCGTCAAAAGCTAATCTTCAGACCGAACTGGATGTTACGCACCCCAAATGCCGCTGTCGAGCGGCCGAACGTCGAGCTACTGAGGTTGTCGTCCGGATTCTGCAGATTGACGCGGTTGAAGAGATTGAAGAGCTCGGCCCGGAAGTCGATGCGGCCGGCGTTGCCCAAGAAGGGCGCCGGAATTCGCTTCGTCAGGTTGAGGTCGGTGTTGGCGAACCCAGGCCCGATGAAGACATTGCGACCCAGATTTCCGGGTGAGCCGAGCGCCGGCTGCGGGAAGTCCGCCCGCGTGAAGACCCCGCTCAAGAAGGCCGCTCTGTCGGAGTTGGGAAGTGAATTCCCGAACGCCGGCGCGTCGGGAAAGTCATTGTTGAACCCGTCGGCGTTGTAGTCGCAGCCGCTGTTGCCAATCACCTCGCCGCGGGCATTGACAACCGGATCGAACGGATCGGTGCAGAACACCGAGAAGGGGGAGCCGCTTTGGAGGATGGTCACCGCTCCGACCTGCCAGTCGCCGAAGATGGCGCGCAACGGGCCGGATTGCGCCAGGTTGGGGACTTCATAAATGATGCTCATTGCCAGCTTCTGACGGATATCGAAGTTCGCCAGGCCGCGATTGAGCTCGAGATTGCCCGCATCGACCATCGGTAAGTTGCCGCCAAAGCTGCTGGCCGTGTCGATTGCCTTGCCGACGGTGTAGGCGCTCTGGAAATGGAGCCCGTGGGAGAGGCGCTTCGTGACGGTCACGTTGCCGCCGTGATAGGAAGACTTCCCATTCGCTTGCCCGTAATTGATGCCCGCGAAGCTGGGGTTCAGCCGATCCAACTGTCCGTCGATCACGTCGCCGCTGAACCGATTGACATCAAACGCTTGATATAAGTGGCGGCCCACCGAACCGTTGTAGTTGACCTCGACTACCCAATCGCCGCCGAGCTGTTGCTGCACGCCGAGGAACCAGTTCATCGAATACTGCGTTTCGAGATCCGGGTCCCAGATGTCGATGGCCGCGGGCGCGCCGATCAGGCCGTTGCGTTCGTCCAGCCCGGTCTGCAAGTTCGGGATCGCCGGGAAGTCGAACGGCGATTCCGTAGTGCTGCTCAACCCGAAGACGGGCACCGCCGGAGCGGTTTGTCGACTGACGGTGGCCGTGCCGAAGAGCGGCAGTCCCGCACTAGCGTCGTTGAAGAACTGGCCGGCCGGGCGATCGTAAAAGATG